>CAMCCU010000113.1 GCA_945872975.1 Pedosphaera parvula Ellin514 | reverse complement strand
GCGCCGCTGGCGTCGTTGGTTGCGTAGCGCGTGAGGTTGCGATCGAGACCGGTTTGGATGCCGCGAGGCAGCGCGATCTCGCGCAGGGGCCGGACATCCGGCAGCGCAAGACACGCGATGGCTTCGTTGCGGAAGGTGAGGCTGTTGGTCAGCGACGGATTCTCGCGCAACATCCGCAGGGACTCGATCCGTTGACCAGCCCAGCCGGACTGCCGGTTCGCGCGGACCTGGTTGAGCAGAACATCGCGCAGCGCGGCCTCTGCCTTCGCACGGTTTCGTTTCGACTCGGCGAAGTTGCGCTTCGCCTCGCCCGCCTGATGCGTGGCCCAGAGCCATGCGACGATCGCGATCACCGTGACGACGGTGGCAACGGCCGCCGTGCGCAGCGCGAGCGCGAAGCGGGATTCGAGGAGGCGCAGGCGGCGGACGGATTTGCCGGCTTCCAGCAACTGAAGATCGCGCACCAACTCTGCGGCTGACGAATAGCGGCGTGCGCGATCGGGATCACCGGCCTTGAGCATCACTTCGTTGAACTCAAGCAACGCGGCGCGATCGGGAAGCTCATCGAGGTTGTCCGGCAGCTTCGGAAAATCCAGCCGGTCGCGGCCGGTGGCCATTTCGTAGAGCAGCCGGCCGAGCGCGAAGAGATCCGAGCTGATGGTGCCGGGGCCTTCGGGCGGGACGAATCCTTCGGTCCCGACAAACGAACGGGATTCGTCCATGCCCGCAACAAGACCGATGTCCGCAAGCTTCGGCACGCCGTTTACGAAGATGATGTTCGACGGCTTGATGTCGCGATGGATGAGGCCGTTCTCGTGCAGATGTTCGACCGCGCGCGCCAGCCCTTTGGCGAGGGCGGTGCATTCGGCGACGGGCAGGCGGCCGCGCGTGCGTTGCAACTGTTTCAGCGTGCCAGATTCGTAAGTGGCAGGGTTCAGTTCAACCGCCGGCTGGCGGGCCGGGCTGGTGACAAGGTCGGCGGGGTCCGCCAGTTCCATGACGTAGAAGAAGTAGCCGGCTTCGTCGTTGCGCCCGACGTGGAGGATGTTGACGAGGTTCTCCTGCGAATGGCTGACGGTCTGGAATTTCTGGATGCCGGAGAACTCGCGTTCGTAGGGGCGGTATTCTGAAAAGCTCGAGCGATGAACGATCTTCAGCGCGCGATAAACTCCGGTGACGCCGCGCGCGAGCCAGACCTCGCCGTAGCTGCCGCGCCCGATGCAGCGGAGCAGGGTGTAATCCTGGATGTTCGGTGGCTGGGCGGACATGCGACAGGCTGTTTCTTTACCAGAAATCGCGGGTGCGGGCCATGTTTATTCGGAACGATGCAGCCGGTCAGGGCAATGGCTCACGCAACGTGCGCCAGGGACGCAAAGGGGAACGATGGTTGGAAGACTTTCCTCTGTTCACAAAATGGTGGGGGCAAGAAAAGTTGCCCATCATCCAAGTTCTCCTTCTGCCTTTGCGGCCTTCGCGCTTTTTGCGTGAGGCTCCCCCTGCATGATTCCGGTTTATTCGGTGAGCGACGGGAGGGAGGCGGGCGTCAGCGCACGGTTAAGAGAGCTTCTTTTCGAGGTAAGCCACCTCCTGCTTGAGCAGCTTCGTGATGCGATGATGCACGAGGTAGATCTGAACGATGTTCACGCCGAGCTCGCGCGCGACCTTAGCGGCGGGCCAGCGGCGGACGGAGTAGAGGTCGAAGATTTGTGTGTGTTTGGGTTTGATCTTGCGGCTGACGCGGGCGAGCGCGGTTTCGAGAAGGTTCTTCTTCCACTCGGTCTCCCACAGCGTGTCGAGCGAGTAGGGATCTTCAATGCGCTCGACTGTGGAGGTGCGTTCGTCGTTGGCGAGCGGATGAGTGGTCGCGGCGGCGGGCGGGCGTTTGCGGAACTGATCCGCGATGCGCCAGCGAGTGAGCTGCATGAGCCAGCTCTTGAAGGAGCCGCGGGCGGGGTTCGATTCAAACTCGTGAATGGTGCGCGCCACGCACAGCAGGGTTTCCTGCTCGGCGTCCTTGGCCTCTGCCTCGGTCAGTCCGGCCTGGATGGCCACGCCGCGGATGAGCCGGGAGTAGGTGCGCGTGAATTCCTGCCAGCTCTCGGCATCTTCCCAGTTCTTCAACCGCCCGAGAAGGCTGGCCCGTGTCACTAATGAATCTGCGTCGTGTTTCGCCATTGATGGGCCGCTCATGGGCCGAGAACTTAACGCAATCGGAGGCGGAGATCTTTCATAAAAGTGCGTGCGTGATGATTTTTGAAAGATCTCGGAGAAAACTCACGTTCTATTGCCGCGGGCTCGGCTGTTGTTGGCAAAGCCCTGTCCTCATCTCCAGATTGGAAGGCGGACTTTGACGGAAACTCAGAAAGCATACACTTATGTTGAACATGACTTGGCGGAGTTGGATGCCAGCGATTGCTGTGAGCGGCCTGTTTATGTTGGTTCAGGCTGATGCGAAGGCGGAGGTCATCAACTTTGATGACGTGGCGAACGGAACGATCATCGATACGCAGTATCCAGGGGTGACGTTTGGCTGTGTGAGCTGCTCCTCGGGTCACGCGTTTGCCCGAGACATGGCTGCCTTTGGTTCGTCCACAGCCGCGTCGGGCTTGAACGTCGTGACGCTCGTCGCGCCGGCCGGCAGTGGATTGCCGGGAGCTTCGAGCCTCACCAGCTTCAACACTCCGCTGGGCGCGCTTTCCGCGACCTTCGCCACGCCGCAACGCACGGTCAGTGTCGATGCCCGCCCACAGTTGCCGCTGGAATTTCTAGGCGCGGTGAACAACAAGCCGTACATGGAGCTCTACAGTTCGACCGTCCAGAACGCGTCCACGCTGATTGCGCGCGTGCTGTATCCGCTGAACTTTGGCGATCCTGGCTATTGCTCGCCAAACGTGTCGGCGTGCGGCGGCGTATGGCAGACGCTGACCTTCACTTCGGCGTCGGACAACATTGTGTCGATCCGGCTCTCGTCGCAGAACAGCCAGGGCGGTGCTCCGGTTTATGCGGACTTCGACAACCTCGCGTTTCAGACCAGCCCACCGCCGGGTATGGAATTGCGGGCTTTCTTCGCGAACGACTTTCAATCCGGCGTGCCTTCGGGAATGACGCTCTTCGGTCAGGCGAAGGTGGAGGCCGGCTATCTGAAGCTGCAACCGCTGGCCAGTGATTCGTATGGCGTCACCTACATCGATGACTTCAACGGTGGACAACAGGTGTTCAGCTTTCAGGCTGCGTTCAAGGCGTCGCTGTTCGGTTCGACCTGTTGTGCCGGTGGCTTTTTCCCCGCCGACGGCTTCAGCTTCAATCTCGTGCCGGCTGGGACTGTGCGATCGAATCCTGGTTACAATGAACCGGCGGAAGAAGGCCTCGATGAAGGTCTCGCGATCAACTTCGATACATGGGACAACGGCGAAGGCGAAGGCCCGGCCATCGAAGTGAAGTGGCTGGGAGCAGTCGTGGCGCGCACGCCGTTCCAATCCTCGCAGAGTCCGCTGGGCATCACCGATCCGGTCGCTGCCTCCAAACAAGTTTTCATCAACCTCGATTCCGACGGAACGATCGACGTTTCTTACGGTGGTACGCTGGTGATTGACAACGTACAGACTCCCTACCGTCCTGGTGTGATCGGGGTGCCGAAGTGGGTCTTCGGCTCGCGCTCTGGTCTGGCGAACGATCAAACCTGGATCGACGATCTCCGCATCGATGTCATCGCCGGTCCGCAGCAATGTTTTGGGTTTAATACACGAGCGGGTGCTCTCCAAGGGCTGTCCCTGTTTGGCGAAGCGCGCGTGGAGGACGGTTATCTGAAGTTGGTCAGCGTCCCCGGGTCAGTTGGGTTTGGCATAGCGCATATCGAGGATTTTGGCGGCGGACGTTTGGTCGAAGGGTTCCACGCCACCTTCACGGCAGCGTTGTTTGGTTCGACCTGTTGTGGTGGCGGGATTTTTCCAGCCGATGGTTTCAGCTTCAACCTTGTTCCGGCCACGACTTTGCGATCCAATCCGATCTACAACGAACCCGGCGAAGAAGGATTGGAGGAGGGGTTGGCTGTAAATTTTGACACATGGGATAACGGCGGTGGCGAAGCGCCAGCCATTGAGGTGAAGTGGCGCGGCCAGATCATCGGCAGCGCGGCTTTCCAGTCTTCCCAAAGCCCGGCTGGCGCGACCACCGACGCGCAGTCGGCGCGCGACGTTTCCATCCGGCTCAAGCCCGATGGCCGGATCGATGTGAGCTACGGCGGCGTGGCTGTCATCAGCAATCTCCAGACACCTTACAGCTCAGCGGCGATCGGAACTCCGGCGTGGGTTTTTGGCGCGCGGATTGGTGGAGCGAATGACAACCATTGGATCGACAATCTGTGCATCGCGACCCAGACGTCACAGCGACGGTTGATCCCGGGACTGTTCGCCACCGGCGTGAATGATCAGGGCGTGCCGCTGCCGGAAGACGAGACCGACCAGCACTATCGAATCCTCCAGTCCCGCTTCAATCCGTTTTTCAGGGCCTTTGCGACGACGTCTGCAGGTGGCTTTCCGGTTCCGCCGTGGCTTGCCGACAACCGTTTCTCGGCGTGGATTTCCCCGTCGATCGATACCGTGGCGTTTGGTGGCGGCGACTTTGTCTATGAGACACGCTTCGATCTGACCGGCTTGGATCCCGCGACGGCGCGCATCGCCGGACGTTGGGCTGCGGACAATTTCGGCACCGCCATTGAATTGAACGGGAATTCCATCCCAGTTCCGACGCAGCCGGACTTCGTGACGTGGCAGCCGTTCCAAATCGCGAACGGCTTCGTGGCGGGCACGAACATTCTGAGGTTCGTGGTCAACAACCAGTTTGATCTCTCCACGCCCGATGGCTCCAATTCCACCGGGTTACGGGTCGAAGCGTGGGGGACTGCAGCCATGGTGTGCGGGGGACCTCGTCCGCCGGCCAGCCTTTACATCGCTGGAGAAGCTGGCCGCGTGCGGCTGGTCTGGGATCAGCCGGGCTTCGTCCTGCAGTCGGCTGCTGCGGTCACTGGCCCGTGGATTGATCGGACGCGCGGAGTCAACGTCAATGGCCGGGAACATTTCGTGATTCTGCCTGCTACAGGGAGCGCCCGCTTCTTCCGGTTGCGCCTGGATTGTGAGTAAAAGATTGCCCGTGGTGAAGCGTGACGCTGGCGTGAGCATCGCGGCGGCGTCACGCCTCTTGTTGTTGTGTTGATGGAGGCCGTTACGGGCCAGAGTCAGGCACCTCGCACGTTTGCCAACAGGGATTCAAGCCGGATGGAAGAGCAGGCGGTAGGTGGGGAAGCCTTGAGTAATTGGTGCACGCACCAGGAGTTGAACCTGGAACCTTCTGATCCGTAGTCAGATGCTCTATCCAATTGAGCTATGCGTGCCCAAGGAGGCGAGAATCTACAAATCACGCATGGCTGGTGCAAGAGTTATTTCCCTCGGTGTCGGCTTTCAAGTGCCAGTCGCTTTGAATGAAGAGGGCTTGCCGAAACAGGAGGCGAGGGAACAGGGTTTCCTCAACGGGCCGGCTCAGCCTTCATGCCCGACTTGTTCCCGTGGGCTTTCGCAAGGCAGGCTCGATGGCTTGAGCCCAGGCTTCCGCTCCGGCGAGGTGAGGTGCGGATGCAGCCAGCGCGATGGACTGGTGACGGACAAGATTTCAGCACAGCGGATGAATGTCTGCGCGCCCTGACCGCGTCTATGATGGGACAATCCATGCGTCGCTTCAATGCAGCCCAACACTCACCTCGCTTGCCAATGACTCCATGAAAGCACCCTCCCACCCACGGCTCACCATCACGGTTCTTCGACGTGTTGCCATCACGATGATCGTCGCGTTGACCGGCATGACTCTCGTCTCCGCCGCTCCGTCGCCTGACGCCGGCAAACTGCGCATCATCTGCTTCGGCGCTCATCCGGACGATTGTGAAATCCAGGCGGGCGGCACCGCTGCGATGTGGGCGGCCAGGGGACACAAGGTGAAATTCGTCTCCGTGACCAATGGCGACATCGGCCATTGGCGGGAGGCAGGAGGCCCGCTGGCCAAACGCCGTCTGGCCGAGGTGATGGAAACCGCGCGCATTCTCGGCATCACCACCGAGGTGCTCGACATCCACGACGGCGAGCTGGAGCCGAACCTGGAGAACCGCCGCAAAATCACCCGTCTCATCCGCGAATGGAACGCCGACCTCGTGCTCAGTCATCGCCCGAACGATTATCACCCCGACCATCGCTACACCGCCGTGCTGGTGCAGGATGCCGCCTACATGGTGACGGTGCCGTTCTTCTGTCCGGACGTTCCGATACTGACCAACAACCCGGTCTTCATGTATTGCCCCGACCGCTTCCAGAAGCCCAACCCGTTCCAGCCGGATGTCGCCGTGTCCATCGACCCGGTGATCGACAAAAAGCTCGATGCGATGATCGCGCTGGAATCCCAGTTCTATGAAGGCGGTGCGAATGGCTCGCCGGCACTTCTTCCGAGCGACCCGCAAAAACAGAAGGAACGCCGACAACAGGTCCGCGATGCCTTCGACAAACGCGCCCGCGATATTGCGAACCGGTATCGCAGCAAGCTCGTTGAGTTCTATGGCCAGGAAGCGGCCGACAAGGTTCAGCGCGCTGAGGCCTTCGAGGTTTGCGAGTATGGCAAGCAGCCCGGTAAGGCGGAGTTGAAACGGCTCTTCCCGTTCTTCGGTGAATGACGTTCCCGCTTGTCCGTATGTGGATGAACTCCATCGCGGCAGGTCCACTTCGCACGGAGATTATGATCGATCAAATCGAGGCCATCAACACCGAGTCGGAGCTGGAGGAGATCCTGACACGGCCGCGTCCGCAACTCCTTGAGGTCATCAAGACATGCGCCAGTCCTCTGCTCATCCTCGGCGCCGGCGGGAAGATGGGGCCGACGCTTGCCGTCCTTGCGAAGCGGGCGGCCGAGGCTGCCGGGCATCCGTTGGACGTGATCGCCGTCAGCCGTTTCGGCGACCAGGCCTCGCGGCAGTGGCTCGAAGCGCGTGGCGTCACGACGTTGAGTTGCGATCTGCTCGACGCCCGTGCCGTGGCAGCGTTGCCGGACACGGAGAACATCCTCTATCTCGTCGGGCTGAAGTTCGGCACCGCGCAGAATCCATCCGCGACGTGGGCGATGAACACGCTCGTGCCGGCGCGCGTGTGCGAGCGCTATCCGCGCAGCCGCATCGTGGCGGTCTCCACCGGCAACGTGTACCCGCTGAGCGCGGTCAGTCGGAGCGGTTCGGTGGAGACCGACGCGCTCACGCCGCTGGGCGAATACGCGAATGCTGCCGTGGCCCGCGAGCGAATCTTTGAGTTTCATTCGCAACGCAACGGCACCGCGCTGGCGCTGCTCCGGCTCTTCTATGCCGTCGAGCTGCGCTACGGCGTGCTGGCGGACATCGCGCGCAAGGTTCACGCGGGCGAGCCAATCTCCTTGGGCAACGGCTCGTTCAACTGCATCTGGCAGGGAGACGCCAATGAAATGATTCTGCGTTCCCTCCCGCTGGCCGCGTCGCCGCCGTCGGTCTGGAACCTGTGTCGGCCGGAGATCTTTTCGGTCCGGCAAGTGGCGATGCGTTGCGGCGAACTCCTCGGGCGCGAGCCGGTGTTCAGCGGACACGAGTCCGACACGGCACTTCTCGGAAACTCCGCACCACTTGGCGCCGCCCTCGGTTCGCCACCGACGCCGCTGGAAGCGATGCTGCGCTGGACGGCTCACTGGGTGAAACAGGATGGGCGAAACCTGAATCGTCCGACCCATTTCGAGGTGCGCGATGGCGGCTATTGAACAGCTGAGAACGCGGATGGGGGAGGGCCTGGCCATTCCCGCCTGCCCGCTCGCGCTCAATGCGCAACGACGGCTCGACGAACGCCGTCAGCGCGCGCTGTTCCGTTACTACATCGCGTCGGGCGCGGGAGGGTTGGCGGTGGGCGTGCATACGACGCAGTTTTCCATTCGCGATCCGAAGATTGGCTTGCTCCGGCCTGTGCTTGAAATCGCCGCCGCCGAGATTAAGAAGAGCCTTCTCACGTCGGCTGCTCCGAGGATTGGGATTGCTGGCGTTTGTGGTCAGACCAGGCAGGCCGTGGCCGAAGCCACGCTGGCCCGCGAACTCGGTTTCGACGCCGGCTTGCTCAGCCTGGGCGCGCTGTCCGCCGCGTCTGAAGATCAACTGCTGGATCACGCCCGCGCCATTGCTGAGATTATCCCCGTGGTCGGCTTTTACCTTCAGCCCGCCGCCGGCGGACGTCTGCTTCCGTTCTCGTTCTGGCGTCGTTTCGCGCAAATCGAGAATGTTGTCGCCATCAAGATCGCGCCCTTCAACCGCTACCAGACGCTCGACGTCGTCCGCGCTGTCGCGGAGATCGGTCGGGACGACATCGCGCTCTACACCGGCAACGACGACAACATCGTGCTCGACCTGACAACGCCGTACCGTTTCTCCGTCGGCGGTAAAACGGTGGAGCGTCGCATCGCTGGTGGATTGCTCGGGCACTGGGCGGTCTGGACGCAACGCGCCGTCGAGCTTCACGCCGAATGTCGTCGCATCGCGGCGAGCGGCGCGCCGGTTCCCGTCGAGCTTCTCCGGCGCTCCGTTGAAGTCACTGATTGCAACGCCGCCTTCTTCGACGCCGCTAACAACTACGCCGGTTGCATTCCGGGTCTCCATGAAGTGCTGCGACGACAAGGCCTGCTCGAAGGCGTCTGGTGCCTCGATCCGGCCGAAACGCTCAGCCCCGGCCAGCGTGAGGAAATCGACCGTGTCTGCCGCGCCTATTCGCACCTGAATGACGATGCGTTTGTCGAAGCGCACCGCGACGAGTGGCTGGGTTGAAGTCAAATCCAGCAGTTGAATTGGCCGCGAAAGAACGCAAAGAGCACAGAGGGAAAAGTTTTATGCACGGACGCACGGCTAACCCGTGATCAACTCCCGCATGGGCTGCCAGCCATCCACGAGATACTGCGGGCGGCCTGTGAGGTCGGGGAGGGTGACGCGGTTCGGATCGAGGCCGAGTTGATGGTAGAGCGTGGCGAAGACTTCGCCGAAGTGGACGCCGCGATCTGTAATCTCGCCGCCGAGCCGGTCCGTCGCGCCGATGACCTGGCCGGTCTTCATCCCACCGCCGGCGAGCAGCGCGCAGCCGACCTGCGGCCAGTGATCGCGCCCGGCGTCCGGGTTGATCTGCGGGGTGCGTCCGAATTCGCCCCACGCCACCACCGCCACGTCCTTGTCCAGCCCACGCTCATGCAGATCCTCGACGAGCGCGCTCATGGCCTGATCGAAGAGCGGGAGATGGGTGAGCAGTTCGCTGTGGTTGTTGCTGTGGAAATCCCAGCGACCGAAATTCAACGTCACGCAGCGAGCGCCAGCTTCGACGAGACGCCGGGCGATGAGGAAGTGTTCGCAATTCCTCGGAGCACCATCGCCATAGTTCTTCGGATCACCTTTGCCGTACCGCTCACGCACGGAGGCGGGTTCCTTGCTCAGGTCGAGCGCTTCCATGAGCTTGCTCGAGGTAAGGATGTTGAACGCCTGTTGCTGGAAGGAATCGAGAGCTTCCACCGATCCGCTGCGATCCAGGTCGCGTCGGAAGTTATCGAACCCCGTGAGCAGGGCGTGGCGATCAGCGAGACGATCGAGCGTCACGCCATTTAGCTTGAGGTCTTCCATGCCCGGTCCGTTCGGGCGGAAAGCGGAGTGCGTGGGACCGAGAAACCCCGGATGCCCCGGCGAGCCGTAGGGCGGATGTCCCGCGGTGGGCGCGAGACCCACGAAGGCCGGGATCGAAGGATGGGTCGGACCTTGCAGCTTGGAGAGCACTGAGCCCATGGAGGGCCAGCCACCGGGCGGTTGTTTCGGAACCTGATGTCCGGTGTAGCAAATGAAGGAGTCGTGGTCGCCGCTGGGTGAGCCGTACATCGTGCGGATGGGCACGAGCTTGTCCATGATCTTCGCGCAGCGCGGCATGTGCTCAGAGATCTGGATGCCTGGGACATTGGTGCGCGTGGGACGATGAGGGCCGCGAATCTCCAGCGGCGCATCCATCTTGAGATCGAACATGTCCTGATGCGGCGGCGCGCCGACCAGGTAAATCATGATCACGGCCTTGTGCGACTTGCGAATGCCGGTGAGTTGCTCGGCTTGAATCAACTGGGGAAGGGAAAGACCGCCGAAGGCCAGGCCGCCAATCTTCAAGAAGTCCCGTCGCGACACCCCGTCGCACAGACGACCACCGGATTCTCCGAAGATCTTTAGCATGCTGAACGGATGATTCTTATCCGAAAATGATTTCCAAGACAACCTGTTTAACCGCTATCGAGCATGGCTCGTTGCTCTTCGTCATGAACCTTCCTTCCAGCTCTTGACGATCGGGATTTGCTCAGGAGTGTGCGGCGACGCTTCAACCCCGTCTGACATCTGCCTCCGCAACTCGAAAATCTTTGCGAGAACGTCCCGCTCCATCGCCCGTCCGTGCCGCTTGAGCCGCGTCAAATCTATCTTCTCTTGGTCCCTCCCAAAAGAGCCAGCTCGAGCCATTTCCAGTGACAGTCAACATCCTGAAATCCAATCTCGCGAAGCCACTGAACTTGAGTCTCTACGCTGACCAGCTTGTTCGATGGGTCCTCCTCTTCCTCGGTGATTCCGAGCGAGCGCAAGAATCTTGCGTGAATCTCGGCGGTCGGTGGTGCGACATGTTCTAAATTGCAGAAGATGCCGCCAGGCGATAAGGCGGCGTAGATCTCGGAATAGAGCGCTCTCTTCCGCTCGTCTGCGCAATGGTGGATGGCGAAACTCGATACGATCACGTCGAATCGACCAAGCTCCGGGAGCGAATTGTCCAGGTTATGCTCCACGACTTGAATCTTTTCGTCGCCGCGAAATCTCTCTCGTGCGGCAGCAAGCATCGTCGGGGAAAAATCGAGCGCGATGCCCTCGGCATTGCGCCTGTCAATTCGTAGCAGCGCCAGCAACCGGCCATCTCCCGTCCCCAAATCGAGAATCCGCTCGACCTCCTGTGGGATGAACTCCAGCAAAACGGCCTCGCCTTCCGTGCGGTGCGGAATACGGTCAGCCAAAGCCAGATACTTAAGCGCATGCTCGGCAGTGGCGTATTCGTTGAGATCAGGCGTGATCATTGTTCATGTGCTACCTGGGCAATAAATCACTTCCCCTGCGAGCTGGGCGGTTGCGAAGTGTTTCGCCTGGTAGCGCGTCCGACCAGATAGCCTGAGAGGAACGGCAATCCGAGAATCACGAGAGCCAGCAGGCTGCCGTAGAGCAATGCGCTGCGCACGACGCCCTGCACCTGTTGCCCGGTTTTCTCAATGGCGTTCTGCACCATCTGATCTGCGGCCGCTGTGATCTCGCCGCGCTCCCGGGTGAAGTCGCGCATCAGGGACTCCCGCTGTTTCTCCAGCGCGGCTGTGACAGCGATTCGTTCGGTTCGCAGAACTTCCGTCACGGCTTCCCGTTCGGTCTTCACCGTTGCGAGCGTCGATTTCCATTGCTGGTCAAACTTGGCGATCTCGGGCGTGATCGAGATGGTCAGTTCGGTCGCCGCTTTGGTCATCAATTTCGCATTCTCAGCGAGCATCTTTGCGTTCTCGGCCAGCATCGGGAAGGTTTGAAACACCACGTCGGCCCCGGCGGACAGCCGTTTGACCTCGGCGGCCATGGGCTCAAAGTCCATTCGCTCCAAGTCGAGGCGCCAGCGAATTTCGGTGGGAAGCTGTTGGTTGAAGGCGGTCACGCGGTCCGAGAGATCGGTAATCGCCTCGGACATGCTTCCCATGGACGTTGGCGCCTCATCTTTCTGGTGCTGGAGCCAGAGCAGGGACATCGAGTCCCGTTCGAACACGAGGCTTTTCATCGGATGCTTGGAACTGAAGTCATCCACAAAAGATGCCCCACGTTCGAAGTCTGATGGGGAAAGAAGAGCGCTGGCGACGGCAGTGATCGACTCATCCAGAGTCGCCGCTGCCTGAGATGCCGCCTCTCGCTCCGGACCAAAAATCTTTTCGCCTTCCGTCCCAGCGATGAAATCCTTCATCTGCCGGCTCAGCGTCCACGTATCGATGAGCGCTAGGATCGGATCAGCGCGAAGCGAAGATTGTTGCACTGCGGCGGTCGCGGACAGTTTCCAGCGAATGGTGTTGGCCCGGAGCGCGGGATCTTTGCTGCGGGCCGCGATCGCGTCGGCGGTGGTGCAGACCAAGGCGGAAAAGGTCGTGGCGAATTCGCGGGTCTGGACTCGAAGACTGAGGTCGCGAGGAGGCATTGGGTCACCGCCGACATTGATCCGCATCAGTGAACAACCGCTGAGGGCGAGGGAAAGAAGAACAGCCACGGCAATGGTGGCGAGGCGGAGGCAGCAGGATGCACGCATAGTGGACAGGAACGGGAAGGTGAGCGCAGACCGAGGTCCGCTGGATAAGCTCAGGGCTCGTGCCGCAGAGCGACGCGACGCACAGATATGAAGGGCAGGGCGCACTTTGATTCGACAGTTTTCAGGTTCTGAGATCGTTTGCAATAGTTCTATCTGCTCTCCTGATTTCGCCGAGTTCCGGATGTTCCTCGCCA
>CAMCCU010000112.1 GCA_945872975.1 Pedosphaera parvula Ellin514 | reverse complement strand
TGCCGAGCGACTGGAGTTCATGCGCGGCGTGGTTCGAGTACGACAACGACGGCAAGCTCGACCTCTTCGTCGGGCATTACGTGAAGTGGTCGCGAGAGATTGATTTTGAAGTCGGCTTCAAGATCGACGGCACGACGCGTGCCTACGGACAGCCGATGAGTTTCCAGGGCGCGTTCCCGGCGCTCTATCACAACGACGGCGGCGGGAAGTTCAGCGACGTCTCCGCCAAGAGCGGGGTGCAGGTGAAGAACACTTCGACCGGCGTGCCTGTGGCCAAATCGCTCGGCGTCGCGCCCGTCGATTTGAACAATGACGGCTGGATGGATTTCATCGTCGCGAACGACACGGTGCAGAACTTCGTCTTCACCAACGCGCACGACGGCACGTTCAAGGAGATCGGCGCTCTTTCCGGCGTGGCCTTCGACGCGAATGGCCAGACGCGCGGCGCGATGGGCATCGACACGGCGCGCTATCGGAACGACGACACGCTCGGCATCGGCATCGGGAACTTCGCGAACGAGATGACGGCGATGTTCGTCTCGCAGCGCGATCCATGCAGTTTCACCGACGAGGCGATTCAAGAAGGCGTCGGTCCCGCGAGCCGGCTGTTGCTGAAGTTCGGTCTGTTCTTCTTCGACTACGACCTTGATGGGCGTCTCGACTTGCTCACTTCCAACGGACATCTCGAAGAGGAGATCGCGAAGATTCAGGCGAGCCAGAAGTATCGTCAGCCCGCGCAGTTGTTTTGGAATCACGGCGCTGGATTCTCCGTTGTGCCACCGGATCGTGCGGGTAGCGAGTTGTTCAAGCCCATCGCCGGACGCGGCTCTGCCTACGCGGACCTCGACGGCGACGGCGACCTCGACGTGGTGCTCGCTCAGGTCAACGGCGCTCCGCTCCTCCTGCGCAACGACCAGAGCCTCGGCCATCATTTCCTGCGATTGAAACTCGTCGGAACGAAAGGTAATCGCGACGCCATCGGCGCTTGGGTCAAGGTCCGGCTCGGCAAGGAAACGCTCGCGCGCCAGGTGATGCCGACGCGCAGTTATCTTTCGCAATCGGAGTTGCCGGTGACGATCGGGCTCGGCAAGGCGACCCAGTTCGACGAGCTCGAAATCACCTGGCCCGGCGGGGAAAAGCAGTTTGTGCCGAACGCCAAGCTCGATGGGACGACGGTCGTGCAACAACCGCGCTGAAGCCGAAGGCGGACGAGATCAGCCGATGCCCGGCGCGTGGCGGCGAAGGTTCTTGATGGCCACGGTGAAATCCTTGGGCCAGGGCGCGGTGATTTTGAGCTCTGCGCCAGTTGCGGGATGGAGGACGGTCAATTCCTCAGCGTGCAGGGCAGGTGTCGAGATGAGCGGGCGCTCGGTCTTGCCGGGCTTCAGGATGTATTTGTCCTTCAAATCCGACAGCATCAGCGGGCGTCCGCCATACAGCCGATCCCCGCAGATGGCCAGGCCCCAGTGCTTGAGATGGACACGCACTTGGTGCATGCGGCTGGTGAAGGGCCGGCATTGAACGAGGGTGTTGCCACGGAATTGTTCCCGGACTTCAAACTCGGTGCGCGCGCGTTTGCCTTCCTTCGGGTCCACGCGAAACTGTCCTGGCCGTCCAGGAAACGGACCGAGTGGGGCATCGACTTCCCACTTCGGATACGGTGGCGTGCCGGGAATGATCGCGAGAAAGATGGTGACGGGCCTCTCGCAGCCGAACTGGTTGGCGAGGGAGATCAGGGCGGCCTTTGTCTTCGCGAGGAGGATGACTCCGCTGGCATCGAAATCGAGCCGGTGAGCGTTGGCGAGGTAGGAGAGGCCGCGCTGCTTGGCCCAAGGCTTCCCCTCGGCGATGCCGCTGTGCAGCAGCTTCATGAGGTTTGGCCGGTCCGCATCGACGCGATCGGGCGAGGTGAGAACACCGGGCGGCTTGTTGATGGCGAGGAGATGCTCGTCCTCGAACAGGACGGGTATTTCCCAGAACTCCTTGGTGGCAGGAGAGGAGAGTTTGATTGGGTCGCTCACGATGGAATAAAATTAAATCCCGGCGGGGTTGGCCCGCCGGGATTTTCAAAAGACTGCTGTGCCGGTCGGAATCAGTTTAGTTCTGTGCGCCAATGGTGGCTTCGCGCTTCGGGCCGGCCACCTTGGCCAGCTCCACTTGTTTGCGGAACCATTGCTGGAAGGCTTCGTTTTGGCGATACACGCGCATCTGGCTCACGAAAGCCGGAAGCTCTGCCTTCAGCTTTGCATCGTCGATGGCGGGACGGGACTTTGCATAGACGATGAATCCACCTTCGGTCGGCGGCTGGGCGGAGACGAACTGGCTTGCCTTCCCCACTTCCATGTCGAGCGCGAGGCTTTGGAGAACACGCAGGCTCACGCGGGCGTCCACGTTCGTCAGGCTGCGGGTTCCGGCGGAGATGGGCGGGATGTCGATGACCTTGATCTTCTCCGCAGCGCAGATGTCGGCGAAGGATTTCTTGGCCGCGAGGCTGATGGCAAGTGTCACCTGAAAGGCCTGGCCGGCTTTACGGAGCTGTTCCAGCGCCATGAACGTCTTGTAGTCCGCAGTGACCTTGTCCTTGATCTTGTCCAGCGGCTGCAGCTCGCTGGGGATTTTGCCTTTGCGCGCGATGATGTAAACGGCGTGCTTGCCGGGGATGGCGTTGAATAAGACGGGCTGCGTGTCGGTGAGGGCAAATGCTTTCTCGCGCACGGTGTCACGGACCGTGTCCAGGTTCGAATCCTCCGACATCCGGGCACCGATCAACTCGTCTTCAAACTCTTCGAGGCCGGTGTTCCGGTCGAAGGGCTTGGTCATGCGGACGGTCTGACCCTTCGCGGTGGCCAGCTTTTCCATGGTGGCGACTTGGTTGGGTTCCGGCTGGCTCATCAGCTCGGTGCCGAACTCCGCCGCAGCGCGACGGGCGGAAAGCAGGGCATCGTTGAGCCGGATTTCGCCTTTGATCTTTTCCTTCGCGGCGGCTTCTGCCAGCGGAGCGCCTTTTTCATCAGTCCAGGCATTGGTGCCATTGCGGCCACGGAAATAGTATTCGGAAACGATGTCGTTGAGGTTCGTCAACGTGCTGAGTTTCTTGTCGGCGTCCGCGAGGTAGTTCGACGCGGAGAACTCGATGTAGCTGAGCGTCTGGCGCTCTGGCAGGCGATAGAATCCCATGCGGTTCGTGAAGAAGCTGCCGATGGCACCGTTGGTGATGACGACCTTGTCGATATAGTTGCTGGTCCAGAACGCGGCGACCTGAGTGGAGACTTCCTGATTTTCTTTGCGCCAGAGGGATTCGGCCTCCGAAGGAACCACCAGGCGTGAGCTGACAGACGCCGCAGCGATGAGCTGGCGAATGCCCGCTTCGTTCCGGACGAAGCGCTCGTAGTCCGCAATCCCGAGCCCGTTGGGCTGGAGAATCTCCTTCTCCAGCGACGCATAGGGATAATCGCGCAACTGCTCCTGAATCATCAAAGCCACGGCCTTGTCGCTGGCCTTCACGTCCATCTCCTTCATTTTCTGGGTCAGGAAGACGCGCGAAATCGTCTCGCTCTCGAGTCGGCGCGAAGAGGCTTCGTCGTTGGCTGGCCACTTACTCGTGTAGAGAAACTGGGCGAGGCGAACCTCATTCCACGCGTCGAGATACTCGGGCTGCGCGATGGGCCGACCGTTGATCGAACCCAGATCGCTTTGGCCGCGCGATCCGCCATCCATAGGGCTGTCAGTAAAGAAGACCACCATGCTGACGCTGACGAACGCGATGATTACAACCCAAAGCCAAGTCGAATGTTTGCGAATAGTTCCGAACATAAAATCTATCAGTGTTTAAGGGTGCGAACCCTACCGACCCAGCCTAGGAGTGGTCAAACGCAAAAAGCCCCGCAAATCTACTGCTCAGGGCTTCGGCATCTTCCGGGTCGCCCGCACCACGGCCCCAAAACTGTCGGCAGAAGAGCTGGTTTGCTTCACTAAGACTTCTCAAGTCATGCTGACGCCGTGGACAATGAGCCATTCTTCAAGGGTTGGGCGAAGCCCGGCCCCATTCCTCCCGGCGCCATCGCGGGGTCGCCGGGCGTCGCCGAAGGGGAAACCCTCGACGCCATCAGCGGCCATTACCGGCTCTTCCAGCTCAAGAACGGCCATCGCTTCTCGACCGATGACGTCTTGACCGCCTGGTATGGCACGAGTTGGTGTCCCACTGCGCGAACCGTGCTCGATCTCGGCAGCGGCATCGGGGCCGTGGGCATGATCGCGGCGTGGCGGCTGCCCGGCGCGCGGTTTGTGACGGTGGAAGCGCAGGAGGATAGCGTGCGTCTCGCGAGAAAGTCCGCCGCCTGGAACGGGCTCGATGGCTGCTACGACATTCGTCTGGGCGACTTCCGCGACGAGAAGGTCATCAGCGCGGACGAACGCTTCGATCTCGTGCTTGGCAGCCCGCCGTATTTCCCGCTCGGCAGCGGCGTGGAAAGCGAGCATCCGCAGAAAGTCGCCTGTCGCTTTGAAGTGCGCGGGAACATCGCGGACTACTGCGCCACTGCGACCCGGCACCTTGCGCACGGTGGATTCTTCGCGTGCGTCTTTCCGATCAGCCCGGAGGAACAGGAGGCCAGAGTCGCCGCCGGTGCGAAGGCCGCCGGACTGACCCTTGTGCGTCGCCGTCCGATCATCCTGCGCGAAGGCGAACGTCCGTTGCTGGGTTTGTTCGGGATGATGCGGGCGGAGGATTTGCCGGAGAGGATGCGGAACCAGACGTGGAGCGAGCCGCCGCTGATCATTCGCGCCCGGGACGGCTCGGTGCATCCCGAGTATTCCGCCGTGAAGCTCTCCTTCGGCTTCCCGCCGTGAGCGTGAGATCGAGACGACACGTTGAACGAATCAAGTTTCAGACCATCGTCGGGTAATCTGAAATCTCAAGAGAGGGCTTTACAGAGGGTGTTCCGAAAGTTTTTGTGACTGGCTGAGGTGAGGTGGTCTGGGCCGACACGAGTGGGGTGGGGACCGCAGCGCGTTGCGTTAGGGTTCAGGTAATATTGCCCTGCTCGAAGTGCTTTCCGATGATGTTCCCCGATGACTTCGTTGCTGGATGGTGTCCGCGCACTGTTACCGGTGGCCGCAGCATGACTTGCGTGCGCCCCAACTCTGGCGCGCGCATTTGCTGGTGGGGCTGACCTCCACCCAATCCCTGAACCTGGTCGTGGCACAATTGCCCGAACAGCCCGCCTGGCGACGGTTCGCCCGGTTGCGCAAACTCTGACCAGCCGGGCGCGATCAATCCACGTACACGACCTCGTTCAAATTAAGCAGAAGCAGGCAGAAGGCTTCGCGCGCGCGGCGTTCGGGCGCGGCGAGTTCCTCATCGCGGACCACCACAGACGCCGCGCCATCCGGGCGCAGCACTAGGTCATCGATGCTCAACGCCGCACCCCAGGCACGTGCGCCGACCTGGCCGGACGCGAGAAGCGGCTTCGGATCAGTGAAGTCGATGACAGGGCTGGCGTGGGCGCTGAGCCAGACGCGGATGCGTGCATCGGTCGCTTGAATCTTCAGCGGCAGACTGCGCGCAGTGGGAATCTCCGCCGGGGCTTGGGCGAGCGTGGTCAGCTCACCGGCGTGACGGCGCAGGACGATGCGTTGCTCGCGAGGTTCCAGCGCGACCTCGTAGCCGTGCGCCTCGTTGTTCTTCGCCGTGGCGCGGAAGAACAGGCCGGCGGATTCGCACGCGGTGTGCAGGAAAATCTTCGCCTCCACGAAACCGTTGGAGAAGTTTGCCGCCGTGGTGAACGCGAACGGCCCGCGATCCCGTTCGACTGAACGAATGCTCTCGTAAGCCGCCGACCAGCGGCCTTGATGGTAATTCCAGCCCGACTGCGGCCCGATGAGAAATTGGTCCGGCCGCAGCCTGCCCATGTAGTCGATGTAGAGCGAGGTCGGCACGTCCGGCTGGAAGGTCATCCGGGTCCGAAGCGCGGCGAAATTTTTCTGCTGGCGGTTGATGTAGTCGCGCGAGAGCTCGCGCTCGCGCCGCGTGGGTTCGCGGCCGACGGCGAATTGAAATCCGCGCTCAATAAAGGAACCCACATCGGCAGGGCGGCGCTGCTGCGCCGCTTCCGTTGAGTGGTCCCGGCGGAGCGGCAGCTCTGCCCTGCCAGCTTCCTTCTCCAACCTGTCCGCAAATGCCGCCGCCTGTTGCTGCATGAATTCGTCGTTCAGCATGAGCAACGACTGCGGCGCGACAGTCGTCACGGGACGTTCGCTCAGCGGCGAAGTCGTGTTGCTGTAATCGAACGCGTCGAGCATCGGCACCGACATGGTGCGGCGGACGTAGGCGTAGAGGCTTCGGCGCGACAGTTCATCGGCGCTGGACATCTCCCAGTCCAATCCGGGCCGCGACTGGCCGGCCAGCACCTCGCCGCTGAGCCGTGGGAAGAATCCGCGTCCGCCCATCTTCGGATTCAGGCGGCCGCTGATGGCCAGCACGGTGTCGCGCAATGCCTCGGCTTCGAGCCGGCGCAAGTTCTGGCGCCAGAGCAAATCATTGCCGGGATCGACCGCGTCCGCCTTCGCGTTCTCCGCGCGCGACGACATTTGGTAAGTCTGCGAGAGCATGATCGTCTTGTGCAGCTTCTTGATCGACCAGCCGTTCCCGATGAACTCCGCCGCCAGCCAGTCGAGCAACTGCGGATGCGTGGGCAGAACCCCGGCGCGGCCGAAGTCAGACGCTGTCGTCACGATGCCGCGCCCGAAATGATGCTGCCAGATGCGGTTCACCATCACGCGCGCGGTCAGCGGATTCTCGGGGCTGGCAATCCAGTCGGCCAGCGTGCGCCGGCGCCCGGTGCTCGTAGCCTCGGGCGCTGGCATGGGGAGGGATGGCCTGCGTGCTTCGATCACCCTGAGGAAGGCGGGCTGCACTTCAGCCCCAGGACTCCCGGCATTCCCGCGAATCAGGACGTGGGTCGGCGGCGCTTTCAGCCCGCGCTCGCGGACTCCGAGCGCCCACTCGAATGGCGGCTTCTCGTTCTTTACGTCCTCGATCTGCTTCGAAATCTTCTTCTTGTCCGCGTCATTCGTGATTGCGCCCAGCTGATCCTGGAGCGGCTTCACCTTCGCTTTCTGCGCGCTTTGCCATTCGGCAATCTTGGAGGGCTCGGCCAGAGGAATGTAATTTGCGGAATCGAGCGTGTACTTCGCGCCTTCGCTCGAGCGGATGTTCCGGAAGAAGCTCAGGAGCGAATAGTAATCTGCCTGCGGAATGGGATCGAACTTGTGGTCGTGGCAGCGCGCGCAGCCGATGGTCAGCCCGAGGAACGCGCTGCCCGTGGTGGCGAGCACGTCGTCGAGTTCGTCGAACTCGGCCATGCGCTTGTCGTCCGGTTCGTCGTCCCACACGCCGAGCCGTTGGAAGCCGGTGGCGATGATGGAGTCGAATGTCACGCGTTCCAGCTCGTCGCCTGCGATCTGTTCCTTGATGAACTGGTCGTAGGGTTTGTCCTCGTTGAACGCCTTCACCACGTAATCGCGATAGCGCCAGGACTGGGGCTTCTCGCCGTCGCGCTCGTAGCCGTTGCTCTGGGCGAAGCGCGCGACATCCAGCCAGTGGCGGCCCCAGCGCTCGCCGTATTGCGGTCGCGCGAGCAGCTCATCAAGGAGACGCGGCCAGCCTTCGGGAGATTTGTCCCTCTCAAATGCGGCGATCTGCTCCGGCGTGGGCGGCAGGCCGATGAGATCGAAGTAAGCGCGGCGGATGAGTTCACGCTTCGTGGCGGGTGGATTGGGCGCGAGCTTCCTGGCATCGAGTTCAACGCGGATGAAGGAATCAATCGGGTTTACGTTTTGCGTTTTACGATTTACGACCGGCGTCGGGCGGCGGATCGGTTGGAAGGCCCACCAGCTTTTGTCCTTCTCCGTAATCTCGTGCGTGGTCTTCGCGGGACGAGAGATGGCTTTGTCTGTCTCGGGCCAGGGCGCGCCGGCCTTCACCCAGCGTGTGAGGTCGGCGATCTGGCGGTCGGAAAGTTTCTTGCCCTTGGGCGGCATCTGGAGGTCTGCGTCGGCGTAACGAACGGCTTTGATGAGCAGACTTTTCTCGGCGTCGCCGGGGACGAGCGCGGCTCCGAGGTCGCCGCCCTTGAGCAGGCCTTCGAGCGAATCGACGTAGAGCCCGCCTTTGAGCTTTTCAGCCTTCGCGCTGTGACAGGAGTAACAATGCTCGGCAAGCAACGGACGAATCTTGGATTCGAAGAAGGCGAGATCAGCGGCTTGCGCGAGAGAACAAGCTGCGAGCAACGCGGCGGCGAAAACGGAGCGCCGAACTCCGGTTCGGCGTGTTCTAAAATTATGATCGCGCCGAATTGGAATTCGGCGCTCCGTCCGACATTGCCCGTTGCCGCTGTCGTCACTCATCTCACTTCTTGGCGTCGAGCACCGCCTGGACTGTCGTGGAGTTGCCGAAGTTTTTGAAGTCCTTGAAGGTCCACACGACTTTCTTGTCCTTGGTGACCTCGATGAACTGCGGGTTCGCCGCTTCAGCGTGGCAGTTGCCGAAGCGCGTGTTCCCGTTCGGCAGACGCTCCACGCGCGTGACCCAGGCCAGCGTGATGCCGGGGAGATCGTTCTGCTCCAGCTTCCAGACGATCTCCTTCTTCGGCGTGACTTCGAGCACGCAATGCCCGTTGCCGCCGCCGATCAGCGTGTTGCCATTGGCGAGGCGGATGGCGCTGAAGAGCGAGTTGCCAAACGCCTCGGGGCCGTGACCGCCCTTGCGTTCCTTGCCGAAGAGCGGCACTTCGAAGTCCCAGACGATCTTCCCGGTCGCGTCGTATTCGCGGACGAAGCCGTCGCTCTCGTGCGCGACGAGGTAATGGCCGTTGGCAATCTTGCGAACGAGACGGGTGTCGCTGTGCGCGCTCGGGTTGTTCACCTTGAGCTTCACCTCGCGCTGAATCTTGCCGGCCTTGTCCACCTCGATGATGCGCGCCGGGCCGGACTCGGCGATCATGGTCAAACCATCCGCGAGCCGCTGGAACGCGTGGACCTCGACGCGCTTGCCGTCGTTGCCGTTCATCTTGCCCGAGTCGTATTCCCAGACCGTCTGCTTGTCCGGCGTGACCTCGACGACCTTCGTCCAGCCTTGTTGGAAGAGGATGTTCCCGTTCGGCAATACCCACGCATCATGAATGGCACCGACCTTCATCTCCCATTCCACCGAGCCATCCGGCGCGATGATGGCGAGCTTGCGGGTGGAATCATCCGCAGCAAGAACGCGTCGAGCGGGGCCGGTCTGTTCGGCGACGAGATGTGCGGCGAGAGTGAGAGAAAGGCTGAGGGCAAGGAGCAATGGTTTGGTCATGCGAGGAATAGAGACGAAGAACAGCGGCAGTGGAATTCAGAAATTGTCCGCTGCCGCAATGGGCTCAGCCCAGCCAGACCGTCCGAATGGAACCAAGCTTCCGGAAGACGCGTCTGATCTGCGGAATGAAACCGGAGAGGAGCCGCTCAGGAATCTCCGCTGCCTTCGATTGAGTGGCCTGCGTGAGGCGTCGGGCCTGGCTGGCGATTTCCCCGGCGGTATCCTTCACCACCGTGCCGGCGGACGCCAAGGACTCCTTCGCCTTGCCGAGCCACGAAGTGTCGGGCGCTGCGGGAGCCGGGGATTGATTCAGGTGAACGAGTGGACGCAATTCAGAGCTGCCGTCCGTCCGGAATTGGTCGTCCGGCTTGAGGAAGCCAGCCGAGAGAAGTTCGCGCGCCTCGCTCTCTGGGAGCAGGCCGAGCGCGAGGCCGTTGCGGGAGATCTCAATCAGCTTGGCGGCCATGATCTCTGGTGATGGTGTTTGCGATACGTGCTTTGACCATGACCTGAGCCGAACCGATGCAGAAGAAAACTCACGCCAAGGCCGCCAAGGCCGCAAAGTGAAAACCGGAGGGGGCATTTTATCAACCGAAACTCCGTTCACCGTCTGGCGGCTTGTTTTCCGTGAGTATCTTTCCAGTTTCTTTGCGCCCGTGGCGGACTTTGCGTGAGGCACTCTGATTTGAACTGAATGGATCTGGCTGAGAGGTTGCAAGCGGCCAGCCGAAATCCGGGTAACTCAAAGTCCGGAGACGGCAGATGAATCACGCCAGCCCCAGCTCCTCGTAGATCATTGAATTGATCTCTCTCGCCCTCTTCTGGTGACGAGGCTCGCCGGGCTGGCCGTTGCAGTGCCACGCGACGACGAGCTGATGCTCCGGATCGGCGAAGGCGCAGGAGCTTTGCGAGCCGCTGTGGCCGAAGGTCGCCTCAGAAGCGTGACGGCCGTAGCCGTAGGGGACCGTCCCCGCGCCGTGGCGGTTGGAGTCCACGATGAAGCCGAGGCCGAGATCGAGCGTGTGCTGGAAAGTATGATCGAAAAGGCCGATGCGCTGGCGGGCGGTGAGTTCGCGCAAGGTCTCCGGTTGCAACAATTGCCCCGGAGCGCCGAATTCTGGTGCGGCACGGCGATCAGACGATCCCGAACGACTTTCGGGCCGAAACGGAGTTCGGCGATCCGACAGAACGTCCAGCAACGCTTCATAAAATTTCCCGAGTTCCCGAATCGGCCCGCGCACGCCGCTCCCGGGACGACACGCCGCGAAATCCTCCTCCGCGTTCCAAAAGGGATGGACGCGAAACTCGGTGCGCCCGGAGTAATACATCATGCCCATGCGGTCGCCGTAGCGTGCGATTTGATCGGCGGGAATGCCCATCCACGAATCACCCATGCCCAGCGGCTCGAAGATGTTTTCCCGAACGTATCGTCCCGCCTCCCGGCCATCCACCCGACGGATGAGTTCACCGAGGATGAACCAGCTCGACATCATCTGGTACCCCGCCTTCGCGCCGACGTTCCACTCTGCCTCCAGCGACGTGGCGCAGATGCGCGCAATCATCGCGTCCCAAGGGAGATTCTCCGCCAGCTTGTCGGCCTCACGAAACCCCGCCGTGTGCGTGAGCAGGTGGCGAATCGTGATCGCGTCCTTCCCGTTCTGCGCGAACTCCGGCAGATGCCGGCTCACCAAATCATCGAACGCCAGCATCCCGCGCTCGACGAGTTGCGCGATGGCGACAGCGGTGATCGGCTTCCCGGCCGAGAGCCACAACGTCAGCGTCTCCGGCTGCATCGCCACGCCGGGACGCGCTTCGCCGAGAGCGACATCCGCGAGCACTTCGCCGCGCCACGAGATGTATAGCTGCGCGCCCGGATGGAGGATGGAATGCATCCCCAGCTCCAGCAGGGCCAGGGTCTTCGGCAGGGCGATGGTCGGGTCGCGCATGAGGGAGGCAGTTTAATGCGATTCCGCCCCTCGAAGCCAGCATTCCGCCCCCGGACGGTGGACGGTTTTAGAACTCTGGCTTAAATGACGACCCATAATCCATGACAACGACCATGAACATCTTTCAGAAAACCTGCGCTCTCACTGCGGTTCTTGGCGCCCTTGTGCTTTCAGCCAGCCCGCTCCGGGCCGCGACCGAAACCATCTACAAAGTTCGCCAGACCTTCACGATCACGAACGTTCCCGCCGACGCGAAACAGATCCGCGGCTGGTTCTGGATGCCGGAGAATCGCCCCGAGCAGGACGTGCTCGATTTCCGCATCGTGCAAGCGCCGGAATCCGTCCGCATCACCCGCGACCCGCGCTATGGACGTTCATGGATCTATGCTGAAGGCGCGAACGATCCCGCCAAGCCGCTCGAAGTCGTGACCGAGTTCACCCTGCGCCGTCGCACGGTGGAACCGCCCAGTGGTTTCCTCACCAAGTCCAGCCCCCTGAACGCCGAGCATCGTCGCGTCTTTGCCGCTGAATTGCGCCGCGACGAGCTGCACATGGAAGTGACGCCCGCGCTCCAGAAAATCGCGGACGACCTCGCCAAGGCCGAGACGAATCCCGTGGCGCAGGCCAAGAAGTTCTTCAAATACGTCGTGGACAAGAGCGAGCACTATTCCAAGGTCGGCCCCATGCCCAAGGGCAAATGCCTCGGCGACGCCCAGGAATGCCTCGCTGGCACGGGCGATTGCTGCACGGATCAGCACGCGCTCTTCATCGCCCTCTGCCGTGCGCGCGGCATTCCCTGCCGCCTGATGTTCGGCAGCCGTCTCCAGGACAAGAACGAAGGCAAAGACCACGATCCCGGCTATCGTTGCTGGCCGAATTTCTTCGCGCCCGGCCTGGGCTGGGTGGCGCTCGATGTTTCTTCCGGTGACGCCGCTTCCGGTGATCTTTGGGGCAACTGGTTCGGTGGGTTGGACGATCGCCGCGCCGAATGGGCGGAAGGCCGTGACTTCGATCTCGAGCCGCGCTCCGCTGTGCGTCCGGACCTCGTCATCCGTGGCTGGGTGGAAGTCGATGGCAAGCCCTACCAAGGCCTCCAGCGCGTGTTGAATTTCCGCAAGCAAGGTTCGCCTGCTGCCCAATCCGCCTCCGCGAAATAATCTCCCGGCAACCGCTCGTTGACGCATGGCGGCGAAGCTCCCAAGCTTCGGCCGCCATGTCCTTTTCTGGGATCACACCGTCCCCCGCGGACGCCGCCAGCTACCCACGCTCTGCGGCGGAGCGCGACCGCTGGATTCTCTCGCGGCGCGGCGCGAGAAACCCGGTGGAGTCCTCTCGTCCATACGCGTTTCTCGTCGAAGAGGAGCGTGCGGA
>CAMCCU010000111.1 GCA_945872975.1 Pedosphaera parvula Ellin514 | reverse complement strand
TTCATCGAGATGACGCTATCAAGGGCCGTATCCACGATCAGCCGCGTGCGCTCCTCGCTGCGACGCACCTGGTCCGCCGCCGCCCGGGCCTCCACGGCCGCCTTGTCCAAGGCCGCGCTGTTGTCCTGGATGGTCGAGATCTGGTGGTTCAACGTCCCGGCAATGCGCCGCGCGAGAACAAGAAACAAGCCTCCGCACAACAGGCCGCAAGCGATCAAGTTTCTCGCGGTACGATCCATCGACTGGCTGGCGCTCAGCGAGGCGGCACGCTGGAGCTCGTTGAACCCGATTTGCAGATCAGTGCCGTTGGCCCGGATCTCATCGATGTGGCGCATCGAGGACAGCCGCATCTGTTCGCGCTCGCGTTCCAGCTCCAGGCGCGTCCGGCAAAGAGCATAGATCCCCTTCTCCGCCAGCGCCGCCGGGGGCTGCGTTTGATTCGCTGCGTCCGGCACGCCGAAGACGGTCTCCTGAAGCGACGAGCGGAGTTTCCCAATGCCGGCGGCGAACTCCGGATCGCGCCCGGACATTTTATCGAACCCTTGGGAGAGCCGGAGGAACGAGCCGGGCAGGAGGTTGTCCTTGTAGTCCGGTATTTGATCGAGCTGATGCTCGCTGACCAGGCGTTCCAGCACGAGAGCAAGCGTCGAAAGCTCATTTTGAATCTCTTCAACCACCGCGTGTTCTCCGTGGCCATTCAAGATCTCACGCGCCAGCAGATTCGCCTCAGGCCCAGCGGGGAGCGCCCGGAATTGGCGCACTTTCTTCGCGTATTCCAGGCCGCTGCGCCCATCGGCCGAGGTGGCCAGCGCACCGATCTCACGCAGCACCACCTCGCTCCTGTTCTTTACCACAGCCAGCACGGCCAACGTCTCGGCGTTCCTCCGCTGCCAGTCCTTGCATTCGTCCGTAAAGCTCTTGAGAGATCTCAGAGCATCCTCAAGCGCGGCGATATTGGTGCTGATGACCACCAGGTGCGGAACCTTTCGCACCGTGGCAAATCGTTCCGCCAGCGATCCCTCGAGGATGCTGGCGGAGTCATTCTTGGCCGGCGGTCGGTCACCCAGCCAATCCAGTTGTTCCTGATGCGCATCTGACAAACGGAGGTCTAGGCTCACCGCCATCTTGTGCATCGCCTCCTGGGTCTGCGCGAGCTGCTCGCTGGTGGTGCGTACCCTTCTCGAAGCGAGATTCATCAACAACAACACCAGCGCCGCAGTGCCGACCGCCAGCCACGCCAGCAACCACACCTGCCTGGCAGCCGGGGCTCGCGCCGCCACTTTATGGATGAATTCAGTCACGGCTTGGTTCGCGCCTCCACGGCCAGCTCCTCCCATTTCAGCGGGACAAACTTCCCGCCACGCAACACGGCCGGCCACACGCGGTGACTCGCCTGATGTTCCGTTTTCGAGAGAGTCAACGATTCACCAAGACCGATATCAAACGTCTGCAAATCCTCCAACGCCTGCACAATCGACTCGCGCCCGGGCTTGCCGGAGAGCGCCAGAAGGAGAAATGCGAAGGAAAGCAGGATCGTCCCCTGACGCAGCCAGGAGAAACAGTTTCCCCGCAGGACGCGCCCTGCCTCCGAGTTGTTCGATCTGAACTTCAAAATCATGCACCCATGCTCATATATCCTTCGGACCAGGTCCGGAGATGGAGTTAATCGGCTGTTCGGATCTATCTGCGCCATCGCCAACTGCGGCACAGACCCCGGGGCTTTCGCGTCGGATACGCGACCGCTTCCACCACTCAATCGGCGGACGAACCAACCCCTTGAGGAACTATTCCGGGCCTGGCTTTGAAGGACTACACTTCCCGCCTCAAAGAATTCTCAAAGAAGGTTTTTTCACTTCACGCTTGAAATCCCGGGCGGGATCTATCCGCGATGGGCCAAAGTAATTTCCTTTCTCATTGACCGTCCCCATCGATGTATGACGAGATATTAAACCACTATTTTTTAATGAACTTAGATCATGCCTAAACTCGCGAGCAAAAATGGACGTTCGGCGCGGCTGGCCAGCGGCACCACGAAATACGACGCGCACCACACGGTGCTGTCGAAAACCTACGGCGCCCTGGCTGACCTCCGCCGTGAGTTGTCCGACTCCAAATCCCGCGTCGCCGAGCGCGAGGAAATCCTCCGCATCTTCGCCACCTGTGCGGACTCCCAGCGCGCCTGGCTGCTGCTGGAGGATTACTTCGAGAAGCTCGCCCTCTCGCGGAAGGACTTCGGCGGGCAGGAATGGTGGCCGCGATTGATGGCCGCCACTGGCAAGGCCCGTCTCGAGGAGGTCGCCATTCTCTTCCTCCGCGCCACCCGCCCACTGCCGACTGAGCTCGTCGCGCACGCCAACATCGCCCGCTTCGCGGAGCTCGAACAAGCCGAGCTCGAGCAGAAGAAGCTCGACGAGCTGGAACACTGGCTGTTCCCCGCCGCCCCGGTGCATCTCGATGGCCCGCGCGCCTCGCTGCGCCTGATGTGCTCCATCCAGCCGGCGCTCGATCATCCCGCGCTCCACGCGCTCAAGGTCCGCATCAACCTCTTCCGCCCGCGCACCGGCGAGAAGATCCGGCCCGTGTCCGAAATCATCGAGCTCACCACGCGCGCGACCCACGAGCAGGAACTCTTCTCCCCGCCGGATTGGGAAGTCATCCAATGGCTGGCCGACACCTACGGCGACGATCCTGAGGAAAGCGATTCACTGATCCTCTCCGGCCTCGACCTGTTGCAATGGCTCGCCCGCTGGGGCCTGAGCGAAAAGCTCGAGTTCGACAATCGGCACCTTCAGTTCCACGGCCAGATCGTTTCCCTTACTCCACACCTGAGCAACGGCGAAAATGAACTCTCCTTCACCCATCACGTCACTTTGCCCGACGGCACGTCGCGGCCGTTGACCGAAGCGAAATTCTTCGCCGGACGTCCCGCGCTCGCGCTGATTGATCGGACGTTCTACCTCCTCCGAAACGTCCCGCCGCCGTCGCTCCTCGAATACTGGGCCGAGACCCCGACCGTTCCCGTTCAAAAGCTCAGCCGCCGCTTGCGCACGCAGCTCCGGCGCGTTCATTCCAACAGCGGAGTGGATTGGGGCGCGCTCTGCGTCACGCATCAAGCCGTGCCGCAATTCGTCTTCGAGCTGAACGACGACACCGTCCGCCTCCGCCTCCTCGCCACCAGCGAGCGCGATCAAAGCGTCTGGCACTGGACCGGCCAGGAGTGGACCCTCGACAAGGCCATCAATCCGAAAACTGACAAGCCCGAAGTCCTCGAAGACGCGCGCCTCGACGTGGCCGTCACCTGGCTTCGTCGGCTGGATTGGTTCACACCCGAGCCCGGCGTGTGGGTCGGCGATGCGAACGAAAACTTTCTCACCACCCTCGCCCGCGCCTGGCCGGACAAGCCAGAGCAGGCCCAGTATCTCGGCAACCCGGCCTTCCACCGCCTCTTCCTCACGCCGCGCCAGCTCAAGCCCCTGCTCGTCGTCAAAGGCAGCGGCATCGACTGGTTCAGCGTCTCCACCGAGTGGGAGCAGGAAGGCATGAAGCTCAGCCCCGCCGACCTCCAGCGCCTCGCCGTCGCCACCAGCCGCTTCGTCAAACTGCCCGACGCCGGCTGGGTCGAGCTCAACACCGCCGCCGTCCAGCACGCGCACGAAACCATGGCCGACCTCGGCGTGGACGAGCTCTGCGCCGTCCCGCAAAAGATCGGCCTCGAACAAGCCGCGCACCTCGACGACTCCGGCATCAAGCGCTTCGCCGACAGCCCGGAGGCCAAAGTGCTCAAGCAAAAGCTCGCCGACTTCGAGGGCATCCCCGATGTCACCCTGCCGAACAACATCCAGGCCGAGCTCCGCCCGTATCAGAAGGAAGGATTCGATTTCCTCTGTCACCTCACGAACATGAAGCTCGGCGGCATCCTCGCCGACGACATGGGGCTCGGCAAAACGCTGCAAACACTCTCCTGGATTTCCTGGCTCAAGCATCGCAACGGCAAGAACCCCAAACCCGTTCTCGTCATCTGTCCCGCTTCCGTGCTCCACAACTGGCGGCGCGAAGCCGAGCGCTTCACCCCGCACTTGAAGGTGCTCGTCCTCCAGAGCGGCGCCGCGCGGCACAACCTGCGCAAACAAGTTCCGCAGCACGACATCATCGTCACGAACTACGCGCTCCTCCGCCGCGATCTCGAGGAGCTGCAGAAGTTCCCCTTCAGCGCCGCCATTCTCGACGAGGCGCAGTTCATCAAGAACCCGACCGCGCAAGTCACCCAGTCAGTCAAACAGATCAAGTCCGACCAGCGCCTTGCTCTCACCGGCACGCCATTGGAAAACCGCCTGATGGATCTCTGGAGCATCACCGACTTCATCCAGCCCGGCTACCTCGGCAATCAGGAACATTTCACGCAGACCTACGAGCCCAAGGCCGAGGGAGCCGAAGGCATCGACGCCCAGCGCATCGCCCGCCGCCGCCTCTCCGCGAAGCTCCGCCCGCTCATGCTCCGCCGCATCAAGCAGCAGGTCGCCAAGGATCTTCCCGAACGCATCGAAGTCCGCCGCGACTGCGATCTCGGTGAAGCCCAGCGCCTGCTTTACCTCGCCGAGCTCCGCCGTAGCCGTGAGCAGGTCATGCAGACCGTCGCCGAGAAAGGCCTGGCGAAATCGAAGATCCACGTCCTCGCCGCCCTCACCCGCCTGCGCCAGATTTGCTGCCACCCGCAGCTCGTCGGCAACGACTCCATCTCCGGCAAGACCGACACGCTCTTCGAACTGCTCGAGCCGCTCCTGCAGGAAGGCCAGAAGGTTCTCATCTTCTCGCAGTTCGTGCAGATGCTCCGCCTGCTCGAAGCCGAATGCAAAGTCCGCCAGATCTCCACGCACGTCCTCACCGGCGAGACGAAGGAACGCCAGACCGTCGTGCAGAATTTCCAGGACGACAAGAACGCCGCCGTCTTCCTCCTCAGCCTGCGCGCCGCCGGCACCGGCCTCAACCTCACCAACGCCAGCTACGTCGTCCTCTACGATCCGTGGTGGAATCCCGCCGTCGAAGCCCAGGCCATCGACCGCTCCCATCGCATCGGCCAGACCCAGACCGTGCATGCCTACCGCCTCATCGCGCCGGGCACCGTCGAGGAAAAGATCTGGGAGCTCCAACAGCGCAAGGCGCAGGCCATCGCCGACGTGCTCGGGGAGGAAGGCTTTGCCAAGAGCCTGTCGCAAACCGATCTCGAATACCTGTTCTCGGAAGAGTGATGGGATGCGTGAAACGTGAATCGTAAAACGTAAAGGCGTGAAACGTAATCTGTAACCCGGCTCGCAAACAAACCGCGCGCGACCCGGCTTACGTTTTACGCTTCACGTTTTACCTCCCCACCCCATGTCCAAACCAGCGCTCGGCCGCAGCCTCGGCTCACTCCTGCCGTCTCAAGGCGACAGCCCGGCCACGGCCCACGCGCATTCCAAAGTCACTTCGGGCGTCGCGACATTGATCTCAGGAAACCGGCCTCCAGAATCGTCCGCAGCTCCATCCCCCACGTCACCGGAAACCCTCGCAGCCGTGGCGCATGGAACGCGTCTCCGCTGGATGCTTGTGGTTGCGGATCTGTTGCTCTGCGGAATGGCCGCCACAATCATGCTCCGGCGTACGTCACCCGTGCGACCGGAAGAAACCGCCCTCTGCGTCGCCGCGATCCTTCTCGGCGCCTGGCTCGGCTGCAGCGCCTGGACGCTCGGCCGGCAGCGTCCTTAGTAACTCACTCCCGCCGCCAACGCCGCCAGCGTCACTTCGACGGGATCACATTCACCTCGCTCATGGCCGCCTCGATCATTCGAGCCGCCAGCGGGGCCGCGCTGCGCCAGCGATCCATCCGTTGATGAAGCACGGCCACCAAACGCTCCGCGTTGACCCCGAGCAATCGTCGATACCAGTTGAGAAATTCCTGGTTCACAGCGGGCGCAATGGCTCCGTTCACCGGCGTCACCGACCGCCCGGCCAGCGCCTCGCACACCACCAGCGCCGCGCAATGCACCGCGTTCGTGGTTGAATCCAGCTCGCGCCACAACGTCAGCGCAGCGTCCGCTTCGCCGCTCAACATCAGCACCGTCGCGCGCTGCTCGATGATCGCGGGATGGCTGGAGTGAAGCTTGAAGGCTTCGCTCGTCCAGTCGGCTGCGAACTCAAAATACTCCGGCTTGCTCAACGCCACCTGGCCGCAGAACTGCCACACGCGCAGATCCGACGCATCCTCCATGGCGAGCTCGTGCAGCCATTTCAACGCATCCACCTCATGACCGCCTTCGACGAGGAATCGTGCGTAATCAAATCGCACCGTCCGCGCATTTGGATCTTCCTTGAGCGCCGATTGGAACGCCTGGTCCGCCGCATCGCGCTGCTTCAAAGCCGCGAGGCACAGCGCAAGGCAATGGCTTGGGCCGCCCTTGAGAATGTTCCGGTTCACCGGCGTCAGCGCTGCGTGCGTGCGCTTCGCGAGACACTCCCGCATCTGCGCCGCGCCTTCCGCGAACTGCTTCTGCTCGATGAACGCCAGCCCCAGCAGCCAGTGCATGGAAGCCGTCAGCCCGCCTGCCTTCGCCAGCGTCGATTGCAACACCCGCACGACCTCCGTCGAGCGTTTCGCCGACACCAGATGACTCGCGTACTGCGTGAGCAAACTCTCTCGCAGCTCCGGCGTGACGTGATCCTTGGGCAGCGCCGACAGCGCCGCGAACGCCGCCGCGTATTGCTCCAGGCCTTCAGAGACGCGGCCATCGCGAACCAGTTCCAGTCCGAGATTCATCAGCAGGTTCGGCTCGCCCGGCAGTTCCTCCATCGCCAGATGCAGCAGACGCAGATTGCGCGCGATCTTGTCGCGGCTTTGCACCATCTCCTTCGTGTAGCCGTGGTGCAGCAGCTTCGCGTCGCCAAACCGGTTCTCAAGGCCCCACTCCTGCCGGCGCACTTCCACGCTGGAAAAAACCTGCTCGTGAATCCGCCCGATGTAGAAGAGCCCCGGCGCATTACGGAACAATCGCGGCACATGGCTCAAGCCTTCGTCCTCACGACCTTTATCAACCATGGGCAAGCGCCACGCGATGGCCGAAGGATCGTTCATCAACTGGCGCAGCTTCTCCTTTTGATCCGGCAGAAACTCCTCGTCAGCGTCGAGCATCAGCACCCAGTCGCCCGTCACCTTCTCCAGCGCCGCGTTGCGCGCCGCGCTGAAATCATCGCACCAGTCGAACGTGTGAACCTCCGCGCCAAAGCGCTCGGCGATCGACTGCGTCCAGTCGGTGGAACCGGTGTCCATCACCACAATCTGGCTGGCGATGTCGCGAACCGATTCGAGGCATTGCCCGATGAACCGCTCCTCGTTCTTCGTGATCAGAAACACCGACAGACTGGGCTCGCGAGCCCCGCCCATGAGAGCCTTCGGTAAGGCCGGAAGTTCCAGCCTGGTCATCGCCGACTTCGAGTGCTTCGCCTTCGCGAACTGGTGCGCCGGCTTCCACTTTGGCGCCATCCGTCGCGCACGATCGGCCAGTTCCTTCGCCTGCTTCGAATCCCCCGTCGCCTGCGCAATCTCTGCGAGCAACAGGAATCCCTCGGGGTGATAAGGCCGCAGCTTCAGCGCAGCGATGACGGCGTTCCACGACGCCAGCAGTTTTCCAGCACGGAACAATTCCCTCGCCTCACCCAGGTGACCAAGCTTGCCGCACACGGGGAGTTCAATCGGCTTCGCCTTGCGTGGTGCGGTCGGCACCACCGGTGCAGGCTGGTGTTCGTTGAGCAGAACCAATCGCGCGGCGGCAATCTGCGCCGCGCGTTCCCAAGTCCATTCGCGACGCACATGCTCGCTCGCCGCACGGCCCTTCGCACGCGCTTCCTCGCGATGAGACGCGATCCATTTCATCCGCTCGACCAGCGCGGCGTGATCCGGCTCCAGCATCCAGCCGGGCTTCACCAGCTCCATGCCGCTCACGCTGCTGCCAAATCCTTTTCGGATCGAAGGCAGCCGGTAGGCGAACTCGTCCGTGGCGAAATCATCCGTCGAGCCGCCCGCCGTCACGACGACCGGCAGTCCGCACGCCATCGCTTCGAGCACCGGCAGACCGAAACCTTCGCCGCGATACGGATGCACGAGGCAATCGCACGCCGCGTACAGTCCGGGCAACGCTTCGGGCGGAAGCTCGTCGTTCAGATACAGAATCTCCGGCGCGTTCGGCTTCGCCTGCGCAGCCTTCAAATGCGCCTCGAACGTCTGTCCGGCATAGACGCTCTGTCCGCCGAAATCTTTGATCACGAGACAAACATCATCCTGCGCGGTGAAGCTTTCGAGATACGCCTTGAGCAAAACATCCGGGCCTTTGCGCAGGATCGTTCCGCCGACGAAGAGGAACTTGAACGACTTCTTCGTCGCCAACTTCATCGGCTTCGCGTCGGGCTGAAAGACCTGCGGGTCGATTCCGTTCGGCACGACATGAACCTTTCGCGGCTCGACGCCCGAGTCCACGTAAACGCGGCGCACGTAGTCGCTCGGCACCCAGACTTCATCCACGCGGGCGAGATTCTTGACCCATTCCTTCGGCAACGCTCCGAACTCCCACGGCTGAATGAGAACCCACGCACCATTCACCGGCGCATCCCAGCTCGGCGGCCAGGCGTGGCGGACGGTGACTTGCGCGGGCTTCGACGGCTGCGCGCGCAACTGGCGCGCGCAATCGAGGATGGACTTCATGCCCGCCAGCGGCTTGGGCACGGAGTTCTTGCCAAGGCGCGTCAGTTGAACCTGGGCATTGCCGCTCAACGCCCGCGTGAGCTCACGGTTTACATGCGACAGGCTGCCGAGATCGAGGAACGAACCGTCCCAGCAAACATTCACCGCAGTGACAAGCAGGCTCTTCTCGGACTTCTGCACGCGTGCTTTCTTCGGCGCGCGGAAGACATGCTTCTCGTCGAACTGACCTTTCCAGCGCGTGAAGAATATCTTGAGGTTTTCCGTCACGTGATTGAAGCGGCCCTGCGACTTGCCTTCGTGATGGGTCACGACGGCTTTCGGCTCATAGACCACCTTGCGGCCAGCGGCGCGGACACGGAGGCAGAGGTCCACATCCTCAACGCCATTGCGGAACACTTCATCGAAGCCGCCGAGTTCGAGGAACAGTTTCTTCGGCATCAGGAAGCACGCGCCCGTGACCATGTCGAACTCACGACACTGGTTCACTTCCGGCGCGTCTGCGGCGGCGTGGCGTGACTGGTGATCCGGCACACCATTGATGAACTCGATGCCTGCGTGCTGAATCGTGCCGTCTGGATAGAGGAGCTTGCAGCCGACGACCCCGGCCTGCGTCTCGCGCGCAGCCGACAGCATCGCGTCCAGCCAGCCCGGTTGTGTTTGAGTGTCGTTGTTCAGGAAGAGCACGAACTCGCCCCGGGCTTCGAGCGCGCCCTGATTGCAGCCTCGAGCGAAGCCGAGATTCTGGGCGTTGAGAATGGCGCGCAAACGTCCGGCATTCCGCTCCGCTTCGAGGAACGGCACCGTTCCATCAGTGGAGCCGTTATCGACGATGATGATCTCCGCGAAGCCAGCCGGCGTGTTTTGATACAGCGCCGCGAGACATTGCCTGGTCAACGCGAGGTTGTTGAAGGTCGGGATGACAATCGAGACAGATGGAGTTCTGGACTTCGGCGCAACGACAACTTGTGGAGCTTCCAAAGCCACACCGTCACGACCCGCAACCTGCGAGTAAACTTCCTCCCACAATTCCGCCCTGGCCGTGAGCGAATGCTCACGCATCACCAGCTCACGGGCGCGAGCCGCGATGCCTTTGCGTTTGCTCTCGTTGGTCACCAGCTCGTCAATGGCCTTGAACCAATCATCCGCTGAAGCTCCGGCCAGCATGCCCGTCTCGCCGTGCTGCACGCAGTCGCGATACGCCGGAATGTCCGCATAGACACCCGCGATTCCCGCCGCCGAATACTCGACCCACTTGATGTTGCTCTTGCAGCGGTTGAACGGATTGTCCGTCAACGGCGCGAGCGCGATGTCCATCGGGACGCTTTGGAGAGTCTGCACATACTTGCCGTAGCCGTGCTGGAACTCGACGACACGACTGTCCGGCAAACGCGCGAGCCGCTCAGTCGAACATCCGAGAAAGACGAAACCCACGCGCCCGGCATGCTTCGCCGCGATGCGTTCCAGAACTCTTTCAACCATCGCGAGATCCCGGCTGTGCGTCGCCGTGCCCGCGTATCCGATGATCACCTTGTCGCCCGTCAAAGCCGCGCGCGCCGCCCACTGTTTCTCATCTACCAGGTTTGGCAGGACGACCACGCGTGGATGGAGCGACGCCATGCGCTGACGCAGCTCGTCGGTGGATACCGTCACCACCTGCGCCCGTTGGATGATCTGCCGGATGTAAGGCAGCCGGGACTTCGCATATTGGGTGTGCGGATTGTCCGCCGGCATGTCGAAGAACCAATCGTCCAGCTCGTAGAGGATTGGTTTGCCGGAGGCGAAGATCCGATGGAGCACCGCCTCATTCTCCGGGCCGGCAAACATTCGCTGAATGACGACCACATCCGCGTGCTTCACCAGCGAATCGTCCACCACCGCGCCCTCCTTGGTCAGTTTGGCGCACCAGACAATTTTGCAGGGCCGCGACATCCGGCTCAGCGGTGCGATCAACCGCAGGACCGCACAGGCTGTCGCCGGATGATCCAGCGAGAAGACCACGACGCGCAACGGGCGCTGAGCTTCGGGCGATGCTGGAACTTGATCGGGAACGCGGGACGCTACCGGCTTCCTCTGCGCAACAAACCCGGACGTGACAAAGAGCGGACGCTGGCCGCTGCGATACTCCTTCTCGTAACGATCACGTTTTCCGCTGAGCACCTGCTCGCGGCGCTGCCCGTCCTTGAACTGGCGATACTCGCGGTCCACGACTTCTTCCAGACCGTCCTTCGCGTCCATCGTCTCGTCGTTGATCACCGCCGCGCGACCATTCGGCAGATGGAAGCCAATGTCTTCGTCCTCCATGTAGGCATTGATCCAACCCTTGGAGAGAATGCGGATGCCATAGTCAAAATCCTCCTCGCCATAGAGACCGTAGTCTTCGCACCAGCAACCGAGGGCGCGTTCCGTGCGCTTCGGAATCATCACACACGCGCCGCCGAGCGTCCCGGCCGGCTTCGGTCGAATGACCTGACCGGCCGCCTCGATGGCAGGATAGCTACGCGGCTCGAAGCTGTAGGCCACCGCGCCGAGCTTCGGAACCGCTTCCAGCACCTCCGCCATCTTCCGCAGCCAGCCGGGCTTTTCGATGACGATGTCGTTGTCGAGCTTGAGATAGAATTCCGCGTCCGGCTCCTGCGACCAGGCGAGGTTCGACGCTTTTGCGACGCCCACGTTCTCATCGAGCAGCACGAGGTTCTTGATCACGCCGAGCTGCTTGAGCGCGGCGAGATATTCGCGCGTGCCGTCCGTGCTGGCGTTGTCCACCACGGTGAGCGCGTAGGGAAAGTCCGTGTGTTCCAGCAGCGCTGGAATCGAGCGCTTGGTGAACTCCAGCCGGTTGAAGGTGACCATGCCGATGTTCACGAACCGACCGGGCTTCACCGGCTCGCGATAGAAGAAGCCGCGCGGAAGATCCTTCGCGGGCGGCGGGAATTGTCCCCGGTACTTGACGCGCACCTTCGCGGTCTCGTCGCCGGTTCGGCTGCTGTTGCTGTTGCAGATGCCCGCCGCGTTGTGGAGATAGAGTCCAAGGAATTCCTGCACATGCAGCATCGGATGCTTCGTCGCGACGCGGCACCAGAACTCGTAGTCGCCCGCTGCGAAGAGCGATTCGTCGAACCAGCCGAGGTCGTCGTGCAACGAGCGTCGCCACATCGGCTGCGGCCCCATGTGGCAGCCATCGAGCATGATGTTCGGAGCGAACTCGGGCTTGATGCTGTAGCCGGTGCGCGTGTGGCTCAGGAAATCTTCGTTCTCGGTGTTGGTGATGAAGAAGTCCGCATAGACGAGCGCCATCCCGGGCTGCGCGTCGAGCTCACTGGCGAGGATTTCGAGCGCGTCCGGACGCAGCCGGTCATCGGTGTTCGCGCTCGTGATGTATCTGCCGCGTGACGCGCGAATCCCTCGATTCCACGCTTGATAGATCGTCTCACGTTCCTCCGTCCGGATGTAGCGGATGTTCGAGTGCGCCTCCATGAAGCGCTTCACAATCGCGCCTTCGTTCTGCTGCGATCCGCTGTCCACCACGATAATCTCAAGCCGATCTCCGAGCGTCTGCGCGACAAGATCGCGGAGCCGGCCTTCCATGAAGCGCTCGTTGTTGTAGGTGGAGACGATGGCGGAGACGAGAGGTTGACGAAGTTCAGGTCCACCCTCACCCCGGCCCTCTCCCCCAGGAGAGGGAGCGCGATCAACGCACGCGGTGTGCGCAAGTTGATCGCCGCGCTCGATACCGTTCAGCACGCGGCAAGAGGCGTTGGAACTACGGACAGCGACACCGCGCTCCCTCTCCTGGGGGAGAGGGCCGGGGTGAGGGTGGTTCAATTCACTTTTTTCAACACGGCACGCCACGAGATCGATGTAGAATAACGGGCGCAGTTCGCCTTCAGAATAGCCGAGGAACTTGCCTTTCACGCCGAAGCACTCGAACAGCCAGTCGTAGTATTCGAGCGTGTCGATCTTCTGCGCCGCGTGGCCCTCGAAGAAGAT
>CAMCCU010000110.1 GCA_945872975.1 Pedosphaera parvula Ellin514 | reverse complement strand
TGGAGGTTGAAGTTGCCCACGCGTTGCTGGGCGATGCCTTGTTTGATCAGGCTCATGCCGCCAGGCGCGCCTTCAATGGTGCCGAGGAATTCGGAGTATTGAGCCGCCGAGTTGCTGATGGTGAGCAGGCCGGTGCCGAGTTTCACCAGGCCGAAACCCTGCAGCCGCTTGATGGTCGTGGCGTAGCCGTTCAGTTTCAGGAAAGCGTTGGTGCCGCCGATGCCAACCCTCGCCGTCGTTTGCGGCGGGAACTGGCCGGGTGCCTCCAGAATGAGCGTGGGCGCAACATTATCGAAGTTGTCCGTGTTCAAAATTAAATCACCGGTCAATGCGACTACACCCGGGGGCTTCGCCAGCCGCAGGATGCCTTCATCCATGATCAGTCCGGGGATGGTATTCGGTTGGGAGCCGGCGAGGACGAGTTCGCCGTTGCCATCCGAGTAGAGGGTGCCCGGCCCCGACATCGTGCCATCAATGGTGAGCTTGCAGCCGTAGGTGGACCGAATCGTGTTGCTGCCCTGCAAGGTCACCGGCCCGGCCCAGGTGTTGGTTTCCCAACCATACATGGAGAGGACACTCGGATAGAGGGCGCCGGGCCCGGGCGGTGCGAGCACGAGTGATTCTCCCGCCACGACGGAGCCGCTCGGCATGGCGAGGTCCAACGCGCCGGAGTTGGTGAGGACGGTTCCCTGGGCCGGACTGCCGAGGGCCTGGGGATGAAAGACCGTAACCAACGCGCGGTCCACGATCACCGGGCCGGTAAAGGAGTTGGAGCCGCGCAGCCGAACTCCGGAACTGATCCTCAGGCCGGCGCTGCCACCGGTTTCGCTTGTGGCACTGTAGATATCTAGGATGGGACTTAGCAAAAAAGGGTCCGGGTTGGGGTTGATGATCTGGTGCGTTCCCGGCCCGAGGATCAACGAGCCATGAAGCTGGTTATAGGGGCCAAAAAGCCAGCCGTAGGCCGGCACTTCGATGTCCCCCAACAGGGTGAGCGCGCCATTGCCCGAATCGAGATAGCCGTCCCGCATCACGAGGCGGGTAATGGTCTCGTTCCGGTTGGTGAAAATGGTATCGCAATCAATGAGCCTCAAGGTGGCGGTGTCGGCGATCTGCTCGTTTGCGCCCCATTCGAGCCACGAAGGAAAATAGACGGACAAATCAGCGACGGCCTGCACACCGTTGGGTTTGTTCAAACGCAGCGTGCCGTTTGTGACGACTGTTCCGCCCGTGTAAGTGTTCGCGTTCGAGCCGGCGAGGATGAGCTTGCCGGGCCCGGTTTTTTCCAGCCCGCCGCTGCCGTCGATGGCGGCGCTCAAATTGAGCGTGCCGTTCCCATCTCGCACTTCGACTCTGGATGGGTCGCCATGGATGGAGATGGGACCGCTCCAAGTGTTGGAGATGGAACCCAGCAGAAGGATCGAGGCGTTGGTGTTGACCGTGAACGTGTCCGCAAAAAGTGTCAGCGGTTCGGCGGGCACGACGCCGCCATTCGGCAAATTCAGCAACAAAGTCGAGTTCTCCCAGACCTCGGTGCCGTTGCCTGGGCTGCCGAGCGCTTGCGGGTTGCCGATGACGAGGGTGCCGCCACTGTTGACGAGCGTCGTTCCGGTGTAGGTGTTGTTGCCGAGCAACCGCACGGTGCCGGCGCTGCTCAATAAAAAGGTGTTGGATCCGGAAATCGGACCACCCAGCGTGAGGTCGGTCAGACCGAATCCGTCGCAATCCAGTGAAGCCCCGTTGGTGAAGACGATCGGGCCATTCCACGCGTTGGTTCCGAGCGGCGTCAAGTATCTGTAGCCCGCCGCAACTGTAAGCGTTTCCCCGGAGATGGCGGTCATCCCGTAGAGGAAGATGTCTGTGAAGTAAACGGTGTTGGTCGCGAAAAACACGCCGCCTCCGGGCGCGCCAAAGGCCCAGTTGTTCGACACGCGGCAGAATCCATCCACCGTGACCGGGCCGGTGAAGGAGTTCGAGCGCATCAACCATGTGCCGCCTTGGAGATTCAGCCCGCCCACGCCCGTGCCGTCACTGATGTTGCAATCGAACATCATGGTGTAGCCGTTGGTGGTCGTGACGTTGCGCGTCGCGCCGCCGAGGGAGAGCCGACCCCGGATGGTCGCTTCAGGATTCGAATTCGCGGAGTAGGGAAACCCGGAGAAAATATTCCCCAGCAAGGTGAGCGTGCCCGTGCCAGTATCAAGGATCTGTCCCCCGCCGATGTTCAGCCCGCCCAGCGTCTCGTCGAAGTTCAACATGGAGAACCCGGCTCCCGTGTAGAGCGACAACACGCCCGCGTTATCAATCTGCTCGTGCGAGTTCACCACCATCGTTGCCCCGTTCGTCACCGTGACCGAACCGATGGCGCGGACGTTGTCCGGCTTGTCGAGCGTGAGCAGTCCCTTGTCCACGAAGGACGCGCCGTTGAACGTGTTGGCGTTCAGGCCGAGCACCCACAGATGACCCTCGCCGGTTTTGCGCAGACCGCCTGCGCCGCTGATGCTGCCGTTCACCAGCAGTTGATGCCCGACCAGCGGCACGCGCACCGTGGTGTCACCCGTGATTGAGAGGTTGCCAAAAATTTGCACCAGTCCGCTGGCGATTTGCAGCGCGCCCTGATTGTTCACCCCACGCCCCGCCAGCTCGAACGATTCGCTGGTGGTGATGCCCGCGCCGAGGAGGAGCGACGCGCCGGAAGCGACCAGGGTGGAACCCGCCACCGACCCAAGCGACGCCGCCTGCTCGGCGCGGACGGTGCCCTGCTGGATGTTGAGCAGGCCGGTGTAGTTGCCGCCGCCCTTGAGCCAGAGCGTGCCCGGCCCGGCCTTGTTGATGTCGGTCGCGCCGCCGTTCTCGATGATGTTCGCCTCAATCTCGCAGGTGAGGTTGGAGACGGTGACGGTGGAGAACGCGCCGATGAATTCGAGGTTGCCCCGGATAATGGGCGAGGTGTCGGGCAGGGGGAAAGCGCCGTCCAGGGCGGAGAGCCGGAGGTCGCCATTGAGCCGGAGCAGGCCATCATTGAAGACCGAACCAGCCATCACCGTGAGGTCGTTGATGGTGTTGGTGTGGCCGTTCAGGACGAGGCCGCCGGTTGCATGGATGGTGACGTTCACGTTGCCCGCCGTCTGCTCCGAGCCGGCCATCGACACGAAGGCGAGCTGGCCGAAGTTCGTCGTGCCGATGATCGTCAGTGGCGCGGCGACAGCGTTCGCGCCGCCGGTTTTCGCCAGCACCAGCCGGCCGACATTGATGGTGTAGCCGCCGCTCAGGGTGTTGTTCGCGACCCCGCGCAGTTGAATTTCACCTTCGCCGAACTTGATGAGGCTGCCCGCGCCGGTGAGCGTGTGAAAGGCCATGACCCGATTGTCCCCCACGGAGACGGCAAAGTTTCCAGGCAGACTGAGTGTGGACTCGATGGTGTTCGAGTTGCCGCCGCAGAGCAGATTGATTAGCGACGAGCCGAAGGTGATGGTGCTGGCCCCGCGCACGATGTAGTTGCTGCCGGAGAAATTCATGGACGTGACCGTCAGCGCGCCAATGTTGTTGGTCATCACCGTGCGGGTCGCGCTGCCGGGGAACGTCATGGTCAGGCTCGCCTCGCCGATGGCTGGCACGCCGCCGGCGGACCAGTTGCCGGCCGTGCTCCAGTTCCCATTCACCGCGCCGCTCCAGGTGTGCGAGCCGGCGTGAAGGGACGGCGCGAGCAGCACCCAGGCGAGCGCCAGGAGTTTTCCGAGTGAGTTCTGAACAGTTGCGTTATTCATGACGCACCCAGTCGTAGCAGACGCTCCGGGCAGCCGGGAATACGACCTCGGTCGTACAGCTACGACCAAGGTCGCATTGCCACGGGCGGTGAATTCGGATACGCAGAGACGGTTCGGTCAGCCGCCGGACAAACCATTTTGAATCCCGACAATCCATCGCCCGCCGCGCACGACACGGAGTTCGTCGCGCGCCGCGAGTCTGTCCGCCGTCGCCTGCTCCGGGCGAACACGGCGGTGGCGGTACTGATTGCGAGCACGGCCGTCCTGGCGATGTCCGCGCTCTGGCAGAGTCTCCGCGCCACCAAGCTCCAGGCCTCCGCCGTCGCAAATCAACAGCGCGCCGAGACCGCCGAGGGCCAGGCGCGTTCCGAGCTGTGGCGGGCTTTGTTGACGGAAGCGCGGGCGACGCGACGCGGCCCCTCGATGAACCGGCGGGCGGAAACCTTGGAGACGCTCCGGCGGGCGGCGGCCATCGCGCCCGCGCCGGAGTTGCGCCACGAAGCCATCGCGGCCCTCGCGTTGCCGGAGGATCGCGTGGAGGCCGTCGTGCCGCTGGACGCGGGAGTGCGCGTGTATGAGTTCGATCACGACCTGCGTCAGGCGGCGCTCGGGCTGACGAACGGCGACGTGGTTGTTTACCAACTCTCGGACGCGAAGGTGTCGCGCCGGCTGCGGCTCTCCGACGGGCCGATTCCCGAAAGCCAGGGCGCGGTGGTGGGCCTGAGTTTTTCGCGCGACGGCGCGGCGCTCGCGGTGCGCTACAATCGCGGCGCGCTGGCCGCCTGGGATCTGGAGTCCGGCCGGATGCGCTTCGTGCGGGACGCAGATCAAACGCGGCGTCCGGCCAGCCGGGGGTTTTTCAGCAGCGATGGCGCGGTGCTGGTCGCACCGGTGTTCACCCCGGATGGCTTCGCGGCGATGAATGCGCGCACGGGCGAAACGCTGCGGCACTTTGGCGAATTCAGTTCGTTTCATCACTGCGCGGTACGACCGGGCACGACGCAGTTCGCCGTCTATGTGGATGGGCTGGTGTCCGTGATGGACTGGGGGACGGGACGGAAGATCGGGGAGTATCCTTATCCCGAAGGAGCACGCGTGCTGGAGTGGAGCGCCGACGGGCGGCAGCTCGCCATCGCCGGGGCCTCGCTGCAAATCCAGGTGTGGGATGTCCCGCGCGGCACGCGAGCCCTCTTGTCCGGCCCCAAGGATTCGGTGGTGAACCTCCACTTCGATCCGACGGGACAACACCTGGCGGCGGTGACGGCGGACCGCGCTTCGCTGCTCTGGGCACTGCCCGAGACGCGTCCGATCAGTGTCTTTGAAGGGAGGCGCTTCGTGCGCTGGGGGCCGTCGGGTGCCAGCGGCTGGGCGGTGCCGCGGCAGCGTCTGGAACTGCGCCGCCCGGTCGTGAATCCAGCTTACGCGAGACTCACCGGTGCGCCGGATCAGGCTGAGGGCTACACGATGGATGTCAGCGCCGATGGCAACTGGGCCGTCTCGAAAGCGTCCCCGGATGGATTGCTCGTGTGGAATCTGGAGCAGCCTGCGCCGCCTGAGTTTGTCGCGCTGACCAATGTGCAGTCGCTCTGCTTTCATCCCATCGAACCGAAGTTGTTTCTCCTGCGCGATCATCGTCTCGAAGTGCGCGACGCGACGGCGGTCACCGTGGAGGGGCGACGCTCCCTGGCGTTGAGTGCGCCCAGCCCGCTGACGAGCGTGCCCAATCGCAAACCCGGTCTGGTTGCCTTCTCTGCGGAAGGCCAGACGCGCGCTTACGTGGAGCTGAAAGCCGGGCGAGTTTGGGTCGAACACATCGGCCGGGAACCGGGGCTGGTGGAAATTCAGGAAGTGTTGCACAGCAGCGTCGAGCAACGGTCCGGCAGCGCGTGGGGCACGGGCACGCTTGCGTTGAGCGCGGACGGGCGCTGGCTCGTCGTGGCGGCGGATGGTCGCAGGGGAACTTCACTTTACGATACCCGCACCGGGAGCTTGGTGCGCACCCTCGATGACGAAATCGGCGGTGTCCAATTCAGTCCCGATGGTCGATGGCTGGTGCTCGTCGCCCTGCGCCAGGCCCGGCTGTTTCGCACCAGCGACTGGGCCTTGGTGTGGTCCAGGCCGGGGGATTTGCAGAGTCCGAATTCCGCCAGCGTCGCGGCGTTTTCACCCGATGGTACGATGCTGGCCCTCGCGACCACCTCCAGCCGGGCGGCGCTGGTGGCAGCGGAGAGCGGGCGCGAACTCGGCGTGTTGGAAGCCCCCGACGCCGCACCGATCCGCACGGCGCGTTGGACGAAAGACGGTCGGCGACTGGTGCTGGCCATGCGCGAAAATACCCTCAATGTGTGGTCCCCCGCCGCGTTGCAGACGGAACTCGCCAAGCTCAACCTCGACTGGAATGCGCCCGCCATCGCTTCCGTGCCCGGCGCGTCGGTGTCGATGCCAGCGGTGACTTCGAGCAAGTGGATTGCCTTCCTCCTCCTCGGTGCCACCGGCGCGGCGGCGTTCGTCGCGCTTGGTTTCTTGCAACGCCATCGCCGGCTGATCGGGGAGTTCTCCGAGGCCGAGACACTCGTGCTCCGGCGCGGCAAGGAACTGCAGATGGAACGCGAACTGCACGAACTCAAAACCCAGTTCGTCAACACCGTCTCGCACGAGTTCCGCACGCCGCTCGGCGTCATTATGTCCTCGGCGGAGAACCTGCGCGACTACCACGAACGCTTCACCGCCGAACAACGCGGCGAACATCTGCGCGACATCTTCGACGCCTCGCGCACCATGTCCGGGCTGATGGAGGAAGTGCTCCTGCTCGGCCGCGTCGAGTCCGGCAAAGTCACCTTCCGCCCTGCGTCGATTGATCTGCGCGCGTTCTGCGAGCGCGTGATCGAGGAGGTGCAATCGGCGACGAACCAGCGGTGCCCGATCCAGCTTCACCTCACGCCCGCCGACCGTCCGGCGCGCGGCGACGAAGGATTGATCCGGCACATCCTGGTGAATCTGCTGACCAACGCGGTGAAGTATTCGCCCGAAGGTCGCGCGGCGGAATTGCGCGTGACGCCGGACGAAGCCTTCGCCGTCTTCACGATCCGCGACCACGGCATTGGCATTCCGGCGGAAGATTTGCCGCACCTGTTTGACGCCTTCCATCGCGGGCAAAACGTCGGGGACATTCCTGGCAGCGGCCTCGGCATGGTGATCGTGAAACGCTGCGTCGAGATGCACGGCGGCACCATCGAATTCCAGAGCCGCGTGAACGAAGGCACGACGTTCACCGTGCGCCTGCCGCTCTTCACGAGACTATGACCGCACTATCGTGAAGCGCGCTTTCCCTCCTCATTCTCCGTCGCGGCTGCGACCAACGCCGCCCACGCCACACGCGCCTCGGTCGTGAATTCCCGCCCCAGCGTCGTCCCCAGCGACCAGAGCAGCGCCTCGCCCACCACCGCGCGATTCTCCTGACCCGCGCTCGGATGAAAGAGCCGCGAGCCATCGCGCGCGAACTTCGCCTGCAAGGCCCGCGGTTGATCCGCGAGCGTCGTCGCCGCGCGCAAAAGCGTCATCAACTGCTCCGCCTCCGCGTCGATGTCGCCGGAGATCAGCGCGCGCAAACGCGGGTCGAGCGCGAAGAGACGTTGAAAGAACGCCAGCGCCGCCACGCCCGACTTGGGTTCCAGCAGCGCGAACGTCGAGCGAATCAACTCCACCTGCTGAGGGGTCAGTTTCATTACCCCCACCGTAGCGCCCTCGGCCATCCATCCGCCATACGACCAAGGTCGCATTTCCCTTCCGCGCGAGTTTTTGCTACCAAGGAAGCCGTGCCAACCATCCTGCTCATCGAGGACCACGCGCCCATGCGGCGCAATCTCGCCACCGCCCTCGAAATGGAGGGCTTCTCCGTGCTGACCGCCGAGAACGGCCGCGTCGGCGTCGCGACCGCCACGGCGGAGTTGCCCGACTTGATCCTCTGCGATGTGATGATGCCGGAGCTGGATGGCTACGGGGTGATTCAGGAACTCCGCGCGCACCAGGCCACGGCCACCACGCCCTTCATCTTCCTCACCGCCAAAGGTGAGAAGCCAGACATCCGCGCCGGCATGAACCTCGGCGCGGACGATTACCTGACCAAGCCTGTGGTGAAGGCCGACCTGCTCGCTGCCATCCGCGCCCGCTTCGAGCGCGAAGCCGCCCGCGAACGCGAACTCGACGCCAAGGTCGCCGAGGCCCGGCGCTTCACGCCCAACTTCGATTCCCCCGCGCCGCTCGAACAAAAGCTCGGCCTCACCCCACGCGAAGCAGAAGTCCTCCTCTGGGTCGCCCAAGGCAAAACCAACGGCGACATCGCTGTTATCTGTGGTGCCGCCGAGAAAACCATCAAGCGCCACCTGACCCACATCTTCGAGAAGCTCGGCGTCGAAGGCCGCAGCGCCGCCTCGCTGCGGGCGCTGGAAATCCTCGCCCACGAAGCCTCGTCATCTCACTTGTAGGCTGGCCAGCCCTCGGGGCGGAGGAGGTCTTCACTGGATGAACTCATCTGGTGGCGTCCGGGTTCGGACCGACTAATTCAAGAAAGCCGTTGAGCACATCGTTAGGACTGTTGGTGATGGAAAACAGCAACCTGGGTTCGCCAAGGATGACTTCCAGCGGCCCCTCCTCCTGGAGTTTTTGCAGGTGCGCCTGGAAGACCGCCTGTGGTGACTCACGCTGTTCTCCACCTGCGACTTCACCTCGCTGGCTTGTTGGTAGCCGCGCGCGGGATCGTTCTCCAAGGCGCGCGCGCCTCGCGGTTGAAGCGCTCCTCGAAGTTCGCGCCACTCGCGCCCTTGCCCGGCATGGGCTTCCCGCAACTCGGACACGGGCTGGCTGGCTTCACGTTGGTGTTCATAGGTTCTTACGCTTTCTCTACCCACCTCAGAAGCGCTTTCGGGAAGTTGTTACCGGAAGCTTGAACTTGAGTTCACAGGCGAAACAGAACGCCTCGCGCCAAGTCGCGAAGGCGCAAAGAAAACGACGGAACGCTTCGATGAGCAATGGGGGGAACGGGCGACCCGCCCGTTCTCGGCGGCAACTTGCCGCCGAGCTTCGGCTGGGCGATCTCGCCAACCAAAGGGTGGGTCGCAGGCGCACTCAGAGCGGCGGGCCGGTGGTCCGTTCCGCCCGCCCCCCATCGGAGGTTTCCGCCGCACGCCCGGTCGTTGAGCGTGGTCCAGAGCGTTGGAGGTTCAATGCTCAGGGCGTGCGCAGGCGGAAGAAGCGGAAGGGCAGCGTCGTTGGATTCACGACGAAGCCGAAGTCATCCGCGCCGGCCACGACGGAGCCGAGGGGCGTCCAGTTTTCGAAGTTCGTGGTGCCTTCGAGCGTCACCGTCGCGCCGAGGGTGGCGTGGCCATTCAGGATCAAAGTCGTCGCGTTGATGCGCACGATGTCGGTGAAGAACGGCGCCGGCCCGGGCAGGACGGTCAACGCGATGAACCGCACGTTGGAGCCAGGTTGGAGAACGTCCGCGTAGCGAATCTGCACGGCGTTCCCGTTGAAATTCGTGGTGCCACCTTCCGGTAAGCCGGCGAAGGTGCCGCTCAAGAGGCCCTCTGGGTACGCTGCAAGGTTGATCTGCGTGCCGGTCGCGAGGTTGCCCGGCAGCACGGCGTTCAAACGGGCGCCTTCGATCTGCAAGCCGGCGCCATCGAAGCAAACCAAGGCGGCGGTCTCAACGTTCTGATTCGTGCCGATGACGGTGAACATAACGCCGGGCGCGAGCGCCACGGTGCTGGCGTTCAATCCCTGGGACGAAGGCGTGCCGTCCTCCTGCACGAGCCGCACGATGAGTTCGCCCGCCGTGGCGGAAAAAGATCGGGCTCCGCTTTCGGCGACATCCACGCGGCCTTGGTGGAGTTCCAATCCGCTGCTGTTCTCCACTCCCGCCATTTCCACCCGGCGCAGTCGCAGCGTGCCTTCCTGCACCGCCAACCCTTCCGTCAGGAAGACGCGAATGTTTTGGAGTTCGAGCGTGCCTGCGCCGGTTTTCGTCACGGAACCCACGCCGTTAAGACCGCTGCGCCCGCCCCCCAATCCACCGGCTGCCACGATGGTCTCGATGCCACCGCCACCACCGCTCAGGCGGAGCGTGGCCGGGGCGTTGGACACCGCCCAAGTCTGCGCGCCGATCACCTGCACGCTGCCGTTGATTTCATTCGTGCCCGCCGCCTGGCCGGCGTGCAAGCCGCCGAGCAGAACGGACAAGCCGCCTTGCACGTAGTTGCTGCCCTCCCAGGTGATGGTGTCGAGGAACACGGGCAGATTGTGGTCGTTCGTGCGCCGCGTGGCGTTGACGGGGAAACGCACGGCATCGCCGTTCGCGGGCCGCAGGCTGGCGTCCCAGTTCGCGGTGAGGCTCCAGAACGGATCCACGTCATTGCCATTCCAGACGCGCGTCTGCCCAGATGGAAGGGGCGCGAGCACGGTGAGCGTCACGTCGTTGCCATTGCCGCCGACGTAGCTGATGCGATGGGAGAAAACGAAGCCCTGTGCGTTCGTCGCGGCGAAGACCGTGCCTTCGGGTTTGCCGGCGAAGGTGCCGGTGACGGCGTTGGGTCCGAGGTTGCTGATGACGACGAAGGTCGCGCCCACTTGCGAAAGATCCGGGGCGCGGACGGCGAAAGCGGCGTTGTTCAAGGCCACGTTCCCCGTGACGGCGAGGAGGGAAAGTGGATTTCCAAACTTGTCCACCGACTCCAGCAGTTGGGCTTCGAGCGTCGCCGCGCCGCTCAACGACAGGTTTCCTTGCACGAGATTGAGGCTGTCGGCGGAAGCGGGCGCTTCCGGCGCGAGCACGCCACCGTTCGCCTGGACGCCGGGCACCGTGCCGCCGCCAAGATTGTAGCCGATGGATTCGCAACGGATCGAAGCGAGCGTGAGATTGGTGAGGGGTGAGCCAAACCAGCAGCCCGAGAATATCTTCCCTGCCACCGATGGATTCAGATTTTGTTTACGCATAAAAACTTTCGCTCTATTCGAATCCATTCGCAGCCTGGCTCCTGTTCCGCAGACTCAAACGTTGCTCCACCGGCCACCTGGGGCGACCGGTGGAGCAGGTCGTTCAATCTTCTTTCGCCCGTCACGGATTCTCCACGAGGCGCAGGAACTTGGTCGGCGCGTTGTTCGGCAAGGGCACTTCAGTCCGCACACCCGTCGCGGTGACGGTGGCGAGGCTGGCTGACCATGCGGTCGCGAGCGTGGTCCGGCCTTGCAGCGCGTAGCGCACGCCGGGCACGGACTCGAACGCGACGATGATCTGTCCGCCGCTTTGTGTCACGACGAGCCTCACGAAGGGCACGGTGTCGAAGGCGATGGACTCGACGAACTTCACGAGCTGCGCCTGTTTCGCGGGATCGCTGAGCACGTCCGGGTGCTGGCCGTTGTTGGTCCGGTGCTTCACGTCGCCGACGACGGCGGCGATGGATTCCGCCGCGCCGTTGTGCAGATGCGGTGGCGAATTGTAGATGCCTTGGAGCGAGGGCGTGTTGAAGCCGATGCCTTTGCCGTCCGCGTTGCAGTCGCAGCACGGCGACCTTCACCGCGCCCTCGCGGATGCCCAGCCGCTTGCCCACTTCGACGTACGAGACCGAGCACGGTTCGCCCATAAGAAAAACCTGCAGCTCCTGAAAGCGCTCCCTGCGGCCCGGCTCGGTGAATTCCAGTTCCAGCCGGTTAAGTACGCGTTCGAGCAGCGTCATGGCCCAGCGGCGCTCGAACAACTTGGAGGGATCGAGGTTGTCGGTGAGTTCCGCGAGGTAGCGGTCCTCGGCGTTCTGATGGTCGAGCTCGATGAACTTCGCGTCGCCGCCGCGTTTCTGGGCCTGCTGCTTGTCGCGTTCGTTGGCGAGGAAGTATTGCAGCGACACGAGCAGGAAGGAGCGGAACTTCCCCTTCTCCCGCTCCACGCGGCTCAAGGTGTCCTTCTCCATCAGGTGCAGCATGAAGCCCTGGGTCAGATCCTCAGCGTCCGGCGGCGATTTCCCCTGTCGCCGCAGATAAGCATAGAGCGGAAACCAATACGCGCGGCAGAGCGTGGCGAGGGCTTCGTGGGATTACGCGGAGGAGTTTTGGCCCGCCAGCAGCACGACGCTCCACAACGTCGGCGGAAACCGCGTTCCTGCAGCAAAGGAGTCTGGTTTGCCTTCTGACGACTGGGCCATTTCGGCCGGCAGGTTATGCAAAAGCGTGGAAAAGAAAAGCCCCGGTTGCCGCTGGTTTCCAGCTTTCCCGCCCCCTTTTCCAAATGCAACTTTACATCGCCTTTCGCCGTGTGTAACTCTCGCCCCGCTATGATGAAGAAATGGACTGGCTTCTGTCTGCTGTTGTCGGCCGCGATTTTCGCGGGCTGTGTCACCACCGTTACAAACCTGACCTCCACCACGCAGCAGAGGAATCCGAACAACCTCTACCTGATCGAGTATCAGTGGGATACCACTCAGCAGACCGTTCGCCCGCAGAGCATCCAGCCCTATGTGGTGGTTGGCTTTGATACCTACGAGATGCGCCCGACGCTCAAGCTGACCAATCGTTGGGAAGCATTGGTGCCGATCGCCGCTGACAAAGGTGTGATTACCTACCGCTTCAAGGTGGACTACGAGTTCGCCCGCTTCGGCAAGCCCGGCAAAGCCAGCAAGGCCTCCCCGGAATACAAGCTCTACATCAAGTAACGGCACGCCGGGCGCGCAGCGCCGCTCTTGATTTCCAACCCGCGAACACACGTTCGCGGGTTTTCTTTTCGCCCTTACGCGCCTTCGCCGCGCGATTCAAAAGCCGCCTCGTAAAGCGCCTCGAAATCGCTCGCTTCCACTTTGCGCGGATTGAATCCCGCCGTCCATTGCCGCGCTGCCTCGGCGGCGAGCATGGGAATAGCGGAACGAGGAACGCCGCAATCCGCGAGCGAACGCGGCATCCCGCCACGGTTGAGCAGAAGCTCCAGCCGCGCAATCAGGGCGTCGCAAGCGGGTTCCAATCCCTCGCTCACACACGCGATCTC
>CAMCCU010000109.1 GCA_945872975.1 Pedosphaera parvula Ellin514 | reverse complement strand
GAGATTAAAGCACAGGAGTTCCGCGTGGCCCTGCTGCCCAGCGCCGCCTATCAGCTCGCGCAACGTGGACACCAGATCCTCGTCGGACGCGACGCCGGGGCCGGCGCGGGTTTCTCCGACGCAGAATACGTGAAGGCGGGCGCGACGATCCTCGATGACCACGCCGCGATCTTCGCGCGCGCTGATTTGATCGTGAAGGTGAAGGAGCCGCAGCCATCCGAGTATCCCCTGCTCCGCCCAGGCCAGATTCTCTTTACCTATCTCCATCTCGCGGCGAGCCGCCCGTTGACCGACGGCTTGCTGAAGTCCGGCGTCACCGCGCTCGCCTACGAAACGATCGAAGTAAACCGGCGACTCCCGTTGCTCGAACCGATGAGCGAGATCGCCGGGCGCATGAGCGTGCTCGTGGGTGGATACTTCCTCGCCAAACATTTTGGCGGCAGCGGCGTGCTGCTGGGCGGCGTTCCCGGCGTGCTGCCCGGCAAAGTCGTCGTGCTCGGCGGCGGCGTCGCGGGCATCAATGCCGCGCGCATGGCCCAGGGACTCGGCGCGGACGTAACGATTCTGGAAGTGGACGTGGAGCGGATGCGTTTCCTCGACATCACGCTGCACACCGCGCACACGCTTTACTCGAACGAGGCACACTTGATGGAGCTATTGCCGCACGTAGATCTGCTCATCGGCGCTGTGCTGGTTCCCGGTGCGAAGGCACCGAAGCTGATCAACCGCACCATGCTGCGGCAGATGCGCCCCGGCAGCGTGGTGGTGGACATCGCAATCGATCAAGGCGGCTGCATCGAAACTTCCCGCGCCACAACGCATCACGATCCGGTGTTCGTCGAGGAAGGCGTGACGCATTACTGCGTTGCGAACATGCCCGCCGCCTATTCGCGCACCGCCACGCAAGCGCTCACCAACGTGACCTACCGCTACATCGAACTGCTCGCGGATCTCGGCTTGAAGGAAGCCTGCGAACGACAGCCTGCGCTGCCTGGCGGCATCAACGTGATGGACGGCAAAGTCACCTGCAAAGCGGTCGCTGACGCGCATGGGATGACGTTTACCAAGCCACTGTAGGAAGCTCTGCCCAAGCGCGGAACTGTTGATCTGACTTCAAAGCTCCTCGTTGGGAGCGCAACGAACCGCCTCACCCCTCACCCCGGCCCTCTCCCCGTTGAGCGGAGAGGGAGTCGTGATGAAGGCGTAACGGAATCTGGAAGCATCCGTCCGCGTTTGCTTCCTCCGGGCTGATCACTCGAATAACTGAAACGCCATGCATGCGGCCCAGAGTGTCACCCAGACCAAGACCGTGCAGCGCGCCCCCTCTCCCCTCAACGGGGAGAGGGCCGGGGTGAGGGGTGAGTCCAAGTTCAGACGCAGAGCATGTAGAGGCTTTGAAAACGGCTCTGCTCCATAGAACTTAGTTGGAGCCTCCTCACGTCGGCTGCTACGAGATGATTGATTCGCTTCGCTGTTTGGTGTGCGGATTTGGTTATCCAGCCAAAGAAAAAAGCCGCCTCGTCGAAACGAGGCGGCCATGAAACCCGAACTGCTGCGGAACTCAGCGACGCACGCGGAAGAAACGAAGCGAGGGCGAGTTGAGCGAGACCGTGTAACCCGTCGGCAACGCGTCCCCGATGCACGTCCACGGACCGGTGATGCTGGACGCGCCTTCCAACCCTCCGCCGCCCGTCCACGAGATCAGGGCGCTGGCGCCAGTCTTGGCAATCGTCAGCACCGGAGCCGGCGCGGTCGCGGCCGTGTTCACCTCGATCTCGTCGATGTCGCTGTTTGCATCCGGGACTTTGATGCGGAGACCGGTGGCTTCAACCGGAGCGCCGGACGCCGACACATCAAAGCGATGCCGCAGATGAGGGTTGAAGTCCGGCGCTTCGGCGCGGCGATAATTGATGCTGCCCAAGTCCTCCCAGCCGGTCGAGGCGTCGCCCGTTTCGGCGGTGCTGCTGTCAGGACTGGCAACGGAGGTGAATTGAATCGTGTAGGTGCCGAGTGCGCGATCGGTGGCGGTGCCGCCGCAGCAATTGTCGACCGCGTTTCCGTTGTCACGCGACCAGGCGAGGTTCGTGATTGCGACAGTGCTGTTGAAGTTCAAGCCGATGAAGGGAGCCGGATCCGGAATAGTGAAATTGGGAATCCAACTGTTCGCATTGCCGTAGCGGCCATCGATGACGTTCGGGATGAAATGAACGCCGAAGTCGAGCTGGCTGCTGCCGAATGCCGTCGTGCCATTGCTGGCCAGCGCGCGATTGTCTGGCGGCGTTGCAACCACGGCGGGGTTGTTGTAGTGCCCGTCGTTCCCGTCCCAGGTGATTGCATATCCAGCGGCAGCGGCGATGTCCAGCGCGGGCAACGGTGTCGGCGGGTTGACTGAAGTGTTGATCTCGATTTCATCAATCGCAGTGTTTCCATTGGCGACCTTGATGCGGATGCCCGTGGCGTCGAGCGGCAGGCCGCCGGCGGCGATGTCGAAACGATGGCGCAAATAGGGCGTGAAGAACGGCGGCGTGGCGCTGGCGTAGGTGACCGTGCCGACATCCTGCCAACCCGTCCCCGCGTCACCGGTGTCCGGCGTGGCCGCATCCGGCGCAGCAATGGTCGTGTACTGCAGACGATACGTGTCGAGCGCACGATCCGTCAGCGTGCCGCCGCAGCAATCACCGCCCACGTTTCCATTGTCGCGGCCCCACGCGATGTTCGTGATGCTCACGGTCCCGCCGAAGCTCAAGCCGGCGAAGGGATCGGCGTCGCCAGCGATGAAGTTGGCAATCCAACTGTTGGCGTTGCCGTAGAGGCCGTCGTTCAAATTCACCGCTCGATGGAACGGAATGTTCAACGCCGGGCCGAGATCGCTGCTCGTGAAGGGCGTCGTGCCCTCGCTGGCGAGCGCGCCGTTCGCGGGCGGCGCGGCGGCGGTCGAGGGATCGTTGAAGTGTCCGTCGTTGCCGTCCCAAGTAATGCTCGCGCCCGGCGCGTTGGTGATGCGCAACGCGCGGCTTTCCACGGCCACGTTCGCGTTCACCTCGATTTCGTCGATGGCGCTATTGGCGTTCGGAACCTTGATCCGAAGGCCGGTCGCCGCGATGGGCGCGCCGTTCTGCGACAAGTCGAAGCGATGGCGGAGGTGGGAATTGAAATACGTTGGATCGTTCCCCTTGTAGTTCACTGTGCCGACGGTCACCCAGCCGCCGTCGGGATTCGGCCCGCAGGCCTCGATTGTGTTCACCCCGGGATTGGGCGCAGTGGTGATTTGCAAGACATAGACACCGAGCGCGCGGTCGGTGAGCGTGCCGCCGCAGCAATCGCCCGCCACATTGCCGTTGTCGCGGCTCCACGCCACGCTGCGCAGAAGCACGCGGCGACCGAAGTTGACACCGCCGAACGGCGCGGTGTCGCCCGCGATGAAGTTGGGAATCCAACTGTTGGCATTGCCGTATAGCCCGTCGTTCAGATTCACCGCGCGGTGAAAGGGAATGGCCAGCGCTGGCCCGAGGTCCGTGCTGGTGAAGGGCGTCGCCCCGCGCGCCGTCGAGGCGTCGTTGGCGGGAACCGGGGCCGGATTGTTTGGCGTGCTGAAGTTGCCTTCGTTCAGATCCCACGTCACCGCGAAGCCAGGCGCGGGGGTGATTTCAATGAAGTTGCTGGCGGGCGGAATCGGATCCGGTATCGGGTTCACCTCGATCTCATCGATGGCGAGACTGCCGTCCGCCACCTTGAGGCGAATGCCCGAGGCGCTGATGCGATTTCCGTTTTCCGTGATGTCGAAGCGATGGCGGAGATAGCTCGTGAAGTTCGCGTCCTCCGTGCCCGGCAGATATTCAATCGTTCCGATGGTCGCCCAGCCGGTCGAGGGATCGCCCGTCTCGGCGGTCGTACCGTCGGGTTGCCCGGGAAACTCAATCGAAGTGTACTGAAGCGTGTAAGTGCCCACTGCGCGGTCGCCACAGGTGCCGCCGCAGGAATCCCCAATCCCCAGCCCGTTGTCGCGGCCCCACGCAATATTCGTTACATTCACCAAGGAAGTAAATCGCAGCGCAGCGAAAGGATCCGGCGCATTCCCAGAGATCCAGCTGTAGATGTTGCCGTAGAGGCCGTCGTTCAAATTGGCGGCGACATGGAAGGGAATGCCGATTAACGGACCCAGATCGCTGCTGGTGAACGGCACCGTGCCGTTGCTGGCCAGCGCGACGTTGTTCGAGGGCCCGGCCCCGGCGTCAGGAGTGTTGAAGCCGCCGTTTTTGCCGTCCCAGGCGATGGTGAAACCGGGAGCGGGCATGATAACGAGCCGCGGATGCGACCTGCGAAAATTAGCGTGAAGCGACGGAGCAGCCGAACACAACGCGGCGGCTAGAACGGCGAGTGACATCGCCAGCGGCTTTCTCGGCGACTGGATGAAGGATCGATATGGAGTCATACGGGTTGGTTTGTTGGTTTAGGTTTAGATACATTGGTTACTGAAGTCTGAATCGGAAAAAACGCTGCGGCTCGGGGCCGACGTTCAAGTCGAGCGTGAGTGTTACGCCGGTCGCGGTGTGCGGTGAACCGAACAGAGTCCACGCCGGCGCGTTTAGATCGTCGGAGTATTCCGCGATGTAACTCCGGCCGGCGATGGTGCTGATCGTGAAGTGGAGCACGCCTTCGCCATAAGTGAACTCCAGCACCTCGGGTGCGGGCGGCAGACCAAGCCGGTTCGAAGCGCGCGGAGTCCAGTTCGTCATGAAATAGCTCGTGCCGACGGCGCCATCCGGGAACAGGCCCTGGCTCACGTTCACAAACTGCGCTCCAAACGCCACCGTGTGCTGGGGAGAAATTCCGTCCGGCGCAAAAAGCCCAAGCGCTTCGCCCCCGTTGCTCAGCTTGAAACTCGCGTGCAAATGGTCGGAGTTCGTCGCCAAGTTCTGACTGCCGTTCTCGTCCGCCCAGACAAGCAGGAAGCCGCTTGCGGCAATGAAAGTGTTCGTGGGGATCAGGAACTTTGTCGGATTGGCGAGGTTGTCCGTCAGGTAGAAACCACCGAGGTTCACCGCGGTGGTGTTCGGATTAAACAGCTCAAACCAATCCTGATAGAATCCGTCCGCCGGGTCGGCGAAGCCGCCGGGGCCGACGTTGTCCGCCATCCATTCGTTGATGACCACCGGCTGGAGCGCAGGCAGCACCGTGTTCGTGACCGTGATGGTGTCGCTGCGATTCGCCGGACGGTTCCCATTGCGGTCCACGCCCTGGACAGCGAGGAAGTTCGCACCCGCGCCGAGCGGCAGGTTCAGCGACCAGTTCGTTATTGTCGTCCAGTTCAGCGCGTACGGAATGCCGTTCACTTCAATGGCGCGCACATCGATCCAGCCGCTGCCAGAGAGAACCACGAAGTTCGTATTCGCCGAGAAATCATTCCCGCCGTTGGACGTAATGGCGAAGGGCACCTGCCCCGGCAACTGCGTCAGGGCAAAGGCGCGCCGGCTCGCGATGTAACTGGAGGCGTTGGGGAAGGTTTGCCCCACCACGGTGCCGAGGTGGGCCAGCCACGGGTTCATGTAGTCCGTGTTGAAGGCCGTCTGGCAAATGTCGTTGATGTGATGCAGATACAGTCGCCGCGTCGCCGGGTGGTTCATCAGCTTGCCGAGGTTGAACCCGCTCGTGATGAAGATGGAACTGCTCGTGCCCGCGCCGAAGACGAAGTCCATGTCCCACGCCAGCAACTGGGCGGGGTCGCCGTCCGGAAAGGTGATGAGGCGCAAGTTGTGCGGCAGGCCGGCGGCGGAACTGATGTAAGTGTCCTGGATGCCGCAAAGAATTTCCATCGCCGCCATGCGCAACGCTTCGTCCACATCGAGCACGCTGGCGATTTGCGCGTCGAACTCGACCTGCGGCAGCGCCATCACCTGGCACAGGCGCATCAGCCCGGCATAGTCGTCGCGGCGGTTCTGCGAGCGGATGTCGAACGGCGAGCGGTATTGTTCCTTGTCGCCGAGGTCGGTGAAGTCCGTGCCGATGTGCCCCTGGTGCGGCACGGGCAACTTGGGGGACTCGGGGTTGGCCGGTGTGACGAGCGTCTCCGGTTCGTAGGTAATGTCCATGTTGAAGACCGAACCCGGCTCGCCGTATTGCTCCTCGATGAACCCGTTGCCGTAGCCGGCCAGTTGCAGAATCCCCGTGCCGGTGTGCACTGTGCGCGGCGAAATGAAATAGCACAGGTCATGATACGGGAGGGGGATGCCGGCGCGATGGAACATTTGGAAGACATACATCTCGTCCTGCCCGCGCACGGTCGGCCCGCGTCCGGAGCGGTCGATGCCAATATTGTTCTGCACGCCACGGAACAATTGCCCCGGCGGGAACGCGATGTCGTAGCTGACGTAGTTGTCCCCATCTCGAATGCGACTGGCGACCGTACCCTGCAGGCGAGCGCCCGCGTCGTAGAACACCTCCGTGCGGTCGTAGATGAGCGTGGCGCCGTTGCGGGCGTTGCTCATCACGTTCGTGTTGGCCAGCATGAAGTCGCGGTCGGCATCCAGCATGATGAGCCGCAACTCGTGCGTCGGGAGCGCCGTCCCTTGCGCGTCCGCCACCTGATAGAGCGCACGGGATTCCGGCCCCTTCGCCGGTGCAAACGCCGACGCACCGAGCGTGTCCGCCGCCGTCACGTAGAAGTGAATAATCTTCCCCGCTGTCTGACCCGGCACTGTCGCCGCCCAGACGTCATTCGACTGGAGCGTCATCAGGATGCTGGTGAACGCGGTCGCCGGATTCACGCGGTAATTCAACGTGGCCGACGCGACGCCATCTAGATCATTCGCCCGCACGGAGATGGTGGCCGGCTGGTTGGCCGGCGGCACGATGGGCGCGTGTTGCAAGCCAGCGAAAGTCGGCCCCGCGTTGTCCACACGCCGCGAGTTCGGCGCGCCGGGCGTGCCCAGCCGCGTGGGCATCGGGACCAAGGTCGTCCTAGCCAACTTGCTGAAGTAACCGCGTGTGTTCACCTGCGGCGAGCCAGCGACCCAGCGCCCGCGGTAGCTGACTTCGTAGAGCTGGCCGTTCGCCAGCGGCGTGTTGTTGAGGAACGTCGTTTCGACGTGGTTGTGGTTCATCACCGCGCGACCGCCGGCCGTAAGCTTGAGCACGCGATTGCCGGCGTTGTCCGGGTCGGGGACGAACTCGCCGCGATGGTGGCCGAGGAAGCGCCAGTGCGTATTGCCCGCGGTCGTCTCGAAATTCCCATTCTGAATGATCTGTTCGCGCGCGCCATCCGGGTCGCGCACCACGCTCACGTCGTCGAGCAGCACGACGCCATCGTCGAGCAGGCCGATGCGGAACTCATTCCAGCGCGTCGAGCCGTAGTTCTGCCCCGCGACCATGCGATACGTCACCGTCTGCCACGCAGCCTTCGCGCTTTCGTCACTGTCGGCCCAGGCTTCGCGGCTCAAGTGGTCCGCGGCGACGTCGCGCAGCTCCAGACTTGAACCACCGCCATCGCTCCAGCCACCTTCGAAAACACGCGTCTCATCGACCGGATTCCCAGCCGCGTCACGCAGCAGGAATCGCTCGCCGCCCTGCAACTTGCCGGAGAAATCGCCAACAATATTCGCCGCCATCTCCGGCCACTTCGTCCGCAACGCCGTCGCATCGCGCGCTACGACCACGTAGCCACCCGGCGGGATGACCGGCCCGTTCGTGAAACGGAAATCAATCCCCGCATCCAAGCGCCAGCCCGTGAGGTCAACGCTGTTCGTCGAGCGATTGAAAAGCTCTACCCATTCCTCATTGGAGCTATTGTAGGGCCGCGCGGGAGACAGAGTGGTGGTGAGTGAAAGCTCGGCTCCGAACGCGATGTCGCCGCTCGTATCCGGCGGGTTCACTTCCAGCTCGTCGATGCACGTCCCCGCACCAATGCCGGTGCCCGGCACGAGCAGCCGGATGCCCGTGGCTTCGACGGGCGTGAAGGCGAAGCGATGCCGCCGCGCAGGATTGCGGAAAAGCCCCGTGCCCGCGCTCTGGTAGTTGAGCGTGCCGATGTTCGCCCAGCCCGTGTCGGGATTCTGGGTGACGGTCGTCCCCGTGCCGGGCGAAGCGACGCGCGTGTATTGCAGCGTGTAAAGGCCCAGCATGCGGTCGTTGAACGTGCCGGTGTTGTCGCGCCCGAACGCGATGCTGCCGACGGAGAACAGTCCGCCGAAGCGCACGCCCGCGTAACCCGGGCTGCCGGAGTTGCCAATCCACGAATTGCCGTTGCCATACACGCCGTCCGTGAGGCCGACGAAGTTGTGAATGGGAAAGCCCGCCAACGAATCGATGACGAAAGGCGATGCGCCGGGCTGGCGCGCCAGGCTCATGGGCGGCGCGCCGTCGAACGGCCCTTCCTCGACGAGCATCAGCCCGCCGCCGGTTAGCACAATGCCGCTCGAAGTCGTCGCAGAAGTCACTTGATGCACTTCCACCGCGAGCACATTCACGCCCTGCACAAGATTGGCGGCCGGGAGGACGATCGGGTTCGCGTAGCCCGCGTCGCCCACCGGTCCGGCGGCGGAGGTCGAGTAAACCACCGGCCCGGCCGGCATGTTCTGGCGATGAATCTCCACGCCGTTGAGGTAAAACACCGCGCCGTCGTCCACCACCGGGCGCACGTCGAGCGTCACGTTGCTGGTGGCGCCGCTGAAGTTGAAGGCCGTGCGGAAGTAATAGGTGGTGCGGTTCGGGGCGAGCGAAGTGTTGGTTGCAGCCGGCAATGCGCCCGTGTTGAACGCAAGCAACCCCGCCCCGCCGGGCCATGTGCTGTCGTTGTAGCCCGGCGCGCGCCACGCGGTGCCAAGGTCCGTGCCGGTGTCCTCGTAGCGCCACGTTCCCGTGATGGGCACGATCGTGAAGTTGCTCGTCACGGCCGGCACCGGATCAAACGGCGGCGGGTGATACATGATTTCATTGATGACGATCTCGTTGCGGAGCGTGACGACATTCCCCGCACCGGGCGTCAACTGCGACGGAACCTTCCAGTCGCCCGAGCCATCCGGATAGCGCGCGCGCGCCGTGGCCTTCACGGTCGTCGCATCCAATAGCGCGAAGCCACCGGCCGTGCGGAGGAAAAGCTTGTCGCCATCACCTGCACCAAAGCCGAGCTGCGCCTGCGTCAGCGCCACGATCCCGCCGGGCGCGATGGATTGCGGAGGGAAGGTGAAGAGCGCTCCGCCGCGCACAATTTCCACGCCGCCGAGCTCCACCGCGCTGTCACCTCTGTTGATAATCTCCAGCCAAAAGGCGTTGCTACTGGCAGCGTAGATTTCATTGAAGACCAGCTTCGGCGGCGGCGGCAGGATGTCGGTGGCGGCGAGCTCCAGGCCAAACGCGGCGTCGAAATTCGGCACGGCAGGCGGATTGATTTCAATCTCGTCGATGGTGTTGGTCACGTTGGGCCGGAAGCGGATGCCGGTGGCGAGAATCGGCAGGCCGTTCGTCGCGACGAAATCGAAGCGATGCCGGAGGTGCGGCGCGAAGTTCGGCTGACGGCTGAGATACTGCACCGTGGCGAGCGTTACCCAGCCGTTGGTCGGGTTGGTGGAGTTCGCCGTGATGGCGGCGGGGTTTGTGTTCAACGTGTATTGAAAGGTGTAGTTGCCAATGGCCCGATCCGTACACGCGCCGTCCGCGCACGCAGCATCCGTCGCGTCGCCGTTGTCACGACTCCACGCGATGCTGGAGACGGGGATCGTGCGGTTGAAACGAAAGACGATCGTCGAATTGATATCGGTCGTGGCGGGCGACCAGGCGCTGCCCGTGCCGTAGCGACCGTCGTTGAGTTTGCTCGCGAGGTTCGTGTTGCTGGTGGTGAACAGATCAACCCCGAGAGAGGCGAGCCCGTCATTGGCCGGAGCGAGGGCGGGCGATGAGGTCGTGGAGAAGTCCCCCTCGCTGCCATCCCACGTGGTCACGTAGCCTGCGGGGCTGATGATGCGCAACCCGGCGTTCGTCGCGATGACGGATTGGTGCAACTCGACGGCGAGCACATTCGCGCCCGGCAGGAAATTCGCGGATGCCAGGCTGATGGATGAACCCAGCGTGGCGTTAGGTACCATCGCCGAGGCCGCTGTCGCGTAGGTCACCACACCGGTCGGCATGTTCACGCGCTGGACTTCGACGCCGTTGAGGTAGATGACCGCGCCGTCGTCCACAAGCGGCCGGAGCGTGAAGATCTTCGCCGCCGGATCGCCCGCCACATTGAACGTGGTGCGGAAATAGTACGTACTGCGACCTGGTGCCAGCGGCGTGTTCTTCGGCCCCGGCAACGCCGCATCCTCCACGAAGAACAACGCCGGACCGCTGCCCCACGCGCTGTCATCGAAGCCCGGCGTGCGCCAGGCAGTCCCGAGGTCAGTGCCCGTGTCGTGGAACCGCCAGTTCCCGGCCAGCTCGATGACATCCGTCCGCGCTCCAGTGCGCACGGTCGAGGTGAAGTTTCCCACGCCGGGCGTGCCGCCAAACTGCGCGCCCACGGTCCAGTTCTCCGCCGGACCGCTGGCGAGATTCGGATGCCGCTTCACCAACGACATGCCGGAACCATCCGCGCCTTCCGGCCATTCGCCATCAACGCCATAACTCACCGAATCCATCAGCCGGCTGTTCAAGTCGCGCAGGCGCAGCTCCTCGCCGTTGTTCGAGAGCCGTCCAGTAAACGGTCCGACGATGTTGGTTGCGCCTGTTGCCGCCATCAACGCCGCAGGCGACACCGCCACGACCAACTGTCCGCCGCCACGAATCGCCGTGCCGATCGGAAAGGTGTAGTCGATGCCGCCAGTGAGCTTCCAACCGCCCAGATCCACATCCACCGAGTTCTGGTTGTGCAACTCGATCCATTCCATCGCCGGCTCATTGGTGGCCGGGTGGAACATGATTTCATTGAAGACCACGACGCTGTCCGCCCGGGCCGAGGCAAGGCTCAAGGCGATGAGCGCTGTGAGCGCGGCGACGGGGGGATTGAATCGGACCAGCGTGGAACGAATGATACGTCGAAGCACTGAGATCCGGGCACGAAGGAACGGCACGAGCTGGCCAGTAATTGTCGGGGACATGGCAGTAAATAGTAAAGGTGGACTGCTGGAAGGCTATCCCCCCGAATGGGGGTGAAGCGAGCCAAATCCTCCAAAAAACCACCTGTTTCAGCGGCGAAACTTCATCGCTGCTTCCGTGCGCGAGCGAACGTGCAGCTTGCTGTAGGTCGTCTTCAAGTAGCCGCGCACTGTCTCGACCTTCAGCCCCAGCGCGTCCGCAATCTCCTTGTTCGTGTAGCCGCGAGAGACGTAGTCGAGCACGTCAGTTTCGCGTTTGGAGAGATTCTCAGCGGGCTTGTCCGATGCGCCCTGCTGGCGAAACGACTGCACCACCTTCCGCGCAATGTAGCTGGACATCGGCGCGCCGCCGCCGTGGACATCCTCGATGGCGTGCAGAATCTCCGCCGTGGTCGAGCGCTTCAACAGGTAACCCGAAGCGCCCATCTGAAGAGCCTGGAAGATGCGTTCGCTGTCATCGTAAACGGTCAGCATCACGACGTGGACTTCCGGAAACTTCGATTTGATCTGACGCACGCACTCCACTCCGGAAATCCCCGGGAGGTTGATGTCCATGACCACGACATCCGGGGCGCGGCGGGGCCAGGATTCCAGCGCCTCCTCGCCTGATGAAAAATTTGCCACGCACTCGAAGCCCTTCGCCTCACCAATCAAGCGAGAGAGGTTTTCCCGCACCTGCTCGTCGTCCTCCACAATGGCGACCCGGATGCTCATGACCTGCGGGCCTTCCGTGAAACACTCAACGGCAGATGCAACCGAAGCGTCGTTCCGGTCGCTGCGTCGCTCGCCAGCTCAAAGCGTCCGCCGAGATCCTCGATGCGCTGGCGGATGTTACCCAACCCATCGTGACCTTGGCCCTTTGACGCGGATGCGGCGATGCCGTGTCCGTTGTCCGCAACCGTGATCTTCAGTTCACCATTGTCCATGCTCAGGCGGAGCCAGACTTCGCTGGCACCGGAATGTCGGACGACATTGTTCAGCGCCTCCTTCACCGCGAGGAACAAATGATGCCGCGCCTCGGTGGAAAACGGGTACTCCGGCAAGTCCGCCGGAATGTCCAGCCGGCAGCGTATCGACGTGGGGCGGAAAAATTCCTCGGCAAACTGCGAGACGTAATTGGCGAAGTGATCGAGCGAATCGTTGCGCGGGTTCACCGCCCAGACGATGGCGTCCATGGCCCGGGCGGCGTCGCGCGCGGTCGCGGAAATCTTTCCAAGGTCCGCGGCGACTTCATCCGGATTGTCCCGATGCTTCTGGCCCAGTTCACTCAGCAGGGCGATGCGCGTGAGGTTCGCACCCAGTTCATCGTGGATGTCCTGAGAAATGCGCGTGCGTTCCTTCTCAATCGCATGCTGCTCCTCCAGACGGTGCAACTTCCGGCGCAGCCGCCGCACGGACGCCACTCGCACCACCCAACCGACGCCCCCGAGCAAGCCCACGCCCGCCAACATGCGAAACCACCACGTCTGCCAGAAGTGTGGCTGCACGGAGAAGGGAACGAATGCTCCGGTTTCGTTCCAGACTCCGTCGTTGTTACAGGCGACGACGCGAAACGTGTAGCGCGCCGGTGGCAGGTGAGTGTAGGCCGCCACCCGTTGCGTCCCACCCTCCACCCAATCCGTCTCCAAGCCATCGAGCCGATACTTGAAACGATTCCGTTCCGGCGCGACCAGGCTCAGGGCGGTGAAGCGAAACTCTAGGCGCTGCACGCCCGGAGGGATCTCAAATGGTGATTTGTGATCTGAGATTGTCGATTGGGAGAGGCCATCCGCCACCACCTCCTCGATCACTACGGAAGGCGGCGTCTCGTTCACCGAGATATTCTCCGGGTCCACCATCACCAATCCCTTCACCGTCGAGAACCACA
>CAMCCU010000108.1 GCA_945872975.1 Pedosphaera parvula Ellin514 | reverse complement strand
CTCTGCGCCCGGCGAGCCACGCAGCGCAGTGTGAAGTTCGTGAGGTGGCTGCGGCAGTCCATCCGCGATCGCGTTGCGGAAGCCACCGCCGTGCCCCGCCTCAAGGCCTCCTATGCCTCCCTGTAGCTGGTGAACCAGGACACTGTTCTCGGCGATGGTTTCCCTGTCCTGACTGTCGCACTGGGCTCCCGCAACGTAGGCATCGGCACCACCACCCCGGCTGCAACTTTGGATGTGGCGGGCACCGTCCGCGCCAAATATCTGCAATTGGACCCGATCGATGGAGGGACGGAAGGCGGCGAAATGCTGTTGAAAGGTACGGCGGCCTTTCCAGACTGGTACATGGATGTCTCGGCCGGTAACCTTCGATTTCACTCCCAGGGTGGGGTGAAACTCTGGATCGATTCTGCAACGGGTAACGTGAACTACACCGGCCAGCTCAATAAATTCGACGTGGCGGAGAACTCCTTTTTCACCGTGCGCGCAGCGGATTTTCTTCTCGGCCACTCCGGCCGGCGTGGCACGCCGGGCCGGGCCCTCGTGGACCTTACCGACACCTTGCATCTCAACTTCGCCTCCGACTGGGCCAACACCTACATCGGCGGCAACAGCGTCAGCGTCTGCACCCTCACTATTCGCGGCGGCTGCGATATTGCGGAGCCGTTCCAGATGTCGAGCAAGGAGATTCCCAAGGGCGCGGTCGTCGTGATCGATGAAGACAACGCGGGCCATCTCAAGATGAGCGACCAGGCCTGCGACCGGCGCGTGGCTGGCATCATCAGCGGTGCGAACGGCGTGAACACCGGCGTGACGTTGACGCAGGAAGGCCTGTTTGAAGGCGGACAAAACGTGGCGTTGAGCGGACGCGTCTATGTTCAGGCCGACGCGGGCAACGGGCCGATCAAACCGGGTGACCTGCTCACCACCTCCGATGTGCCGGGCCACGCGATGAAGGTCACCGATCACGCCAGGGCCCAGGGCGCGATTCTCGGCAAGGCGATGACGGCGCTCAAGGATGGCCGGGGCATGGTGCTCGTGCTGGTGACGCTCCAGTGACCGGAACGGAGGCAACATGAAAGTAATCGCATCAACGGCGCTGCTCGCAGCGCTCGTGCATTTCGGAGGCTTCCCGCAGGCTTGGGCTGCGGAAGCTGCTCACGTCCACGCGCCTTTCCCGGAATCGCCCTTCCAGCCGGACCTGACACCCGGCTACGTTTTGGTGGAAGGGGACATCCAGATCCCGCTGGCGCAATTCCTGATCCTGACCAGCGGCGGGATTCAGGCGGCCGGGACGTTCGGCCCCGCGACGCTCTGGCCGGGAGGCGTGGTGCCTTTCGAGTTCGTGCTTTCTGGTGCCGGTGTGGTCTTTCCTGGGAATCAGACGGCGGCGATCGATGCGATGAATGCCATTTCGGCGCGCGCCGGCGTGGTGTTTCGGCGGGCGGTCTTCGGTGACGGAAACCGCATTCGGTTTCAGAACAGCCAGTTCAATAATTCCCCGGTGGGCATGGTGGGCGGGACGCAGATCATCAACATCGGCAGTTGGGGAAGCGAGGTCATCATCTGCCACGAGATCTATCATTCCCTTGGCTTCCAGCATGAGCAGAGCCGCCTGGATCGCGGAGGGTTCGTGACGGTCAATCTGGCCAACATCTGCGGGTCCGGCGTCTCGGGGGGCTGTACTGCCGGGGTCGCGGCGGGGCAATGCTGCCTGTGCGTGGACAACGCGGGGAACTGCGTGCCGTGCAATTTTAATTTCAACACCGTGGCGTCCTCCACGACCTACGGGCCGTATGATTTTGACTCCTTCATGCACTATGGCCGGACGGACTTCAGTTGCAACGGGCTGGACACCATCACCGTCAACGAACCGTGGAATGCGGACTGGCAGGATCGCATCGGCAATCGCGATCACTTCTCCTACTACGACACCATCAACTGCCGCGCGCGCTATCCCTTTCCGAATGATCGATGGCTCGACCGCTCGCATTTCGGGCTGCCGTTCGGGACGTTCCTCGACCCGTTCCAAAGCCCCATCCTGGCCGACACGATCGCGGCGGTGCCGGGTGGCGGCACGCTGTTGGTCAAATACGGGAGCTCGTACTCCGCCGTCGGCAAGCACTCCAAGCCTGTCACCATCATCGCGCCCATCGGCGATGTGTTCCTCGGAAACTGAAACGGACATCCCATGACGTGCCTTAACCGAACCGATGCAGAAGAAACCTCCCGCCAAGGCCGCAAAGGCCGCAAAGTGAAAACCAGAGGGCGGCATTTTATCAACCGAAACGCCGCTCACCGTCTGGCGGCTTGTTTTCCGTGCGTATCTTTCCAGTTTCTTTGCGGCCTTGGCGGACTTTGCGTGAGGCACTCTGATTTGAACTGAATGGATCCGGCTTAAGCCGGAACGATGCAGCAGAAACCACGAATGAACACCAATGGACACGAATCAGATGCGGTGGGAAACGAAGCGTGCCGTGAGAACTTTTGCCCACTGTTTGGTGAACGCCGGCTCTGGCGGCTTGAGCGCGTTAAACTCCTGTCTTTATTCGTGTGGATTCGTGTCCATTCGTGGTTGAACTGCATGTCTTCAGCTAAGCCGAACCAGTGTTTCCAAAACCAATATCGATCCATGAAACACATCCTTCTTCTCGGCCTCGCGGCGGCGACACTGCTCGCCTCCACTGCGCGGGCTCAGTTCATCGACATCCGGCTTTCCTACAAGGCGGTGCTCGATCCCGCCAGCGGACAACGTGCGCAAAACTTCACGGACGCCCAGATCGATCAAGCCATCGCGCAGATGAACCAGCTTCAGGCAGGTTACAACCGGGGCTTCCGCTTCGTGCGCGTCGATCCGATCTGGAACGTCGGCAGCTTCGGCGACACCACCGGCCCGAGCCGCTGGTTCAACTCGAACTTCGCCAGTCAAAACAACGGGCTCATCTTGCGCGACCAGATGGAGACCGCTGCCCGCAATGACGCGCGCTACGTCTGGAATAACAACGCGATCAACATCTACCTCACCGGCGGCATCAGCGGCGGGCTTGGCTCCCGTCCCGGTCGCGACATCATCCTCCTGGGTGGTGCCATCGCGGGCGATGGAGCGCGGCACCTGCGCGAGATCGGGCATTACTTCGACCTCTGCGACACGCAAGGATGTGGCTGTGGGGATTGCGGTCCAAACGCCGGTCAATGCAACACCCCCGGCGACGATGGGGTGTATGACACGTTGTCTGACCTGCCGTGTTGGGATCAATCCGTCCTCTCCCAGCACAACTACGGCGTGCCTTACGCCAGTCTGGCTTCGTGGCAGGTGAGCGCCGTGGATAATACATTCTTCAATCTCATGTCGCCGCGTGGCGCTGGCTCGCGGCTTACCAGAGAACAACTGGATCGGTGGACCGACACCGCCAGCGGCACGCGCCGCAGCGTCACGACCGGGCGCACCTGGTATGTGAACGGCGACCTCAATGTCTGCTTCTTCCAGACGGGCTACAGCGACTGCGGTTTCTTTCTTGGTGGCCCGCTCGGCGGATTCCTCACCGCCACCGAGCTGGCGAACCCGGCGGGTGGGGATGTGATTCGGATCCGTTTCGGGATCAACGAAACCGACAAACTGCCGCGCACCTACACCAAGCCCGCCACCTGGCGCAACGCGGAGGGTTACAACATCACCTTCGGCCGTCCATAGGGGAGCACATCATGAAGTTCAAACAACCATTCCAAGTGGCGCTGGTGGCGACATTGCCCGCCTTCGCCCTCAACGCAATCGCGCAATCTTACGCCATCGACTGGCACACCATCGACGGTGGCGGCGGCACGAGCGCGGGCGGCGTGTATTCACTCAGCGGCACCATTGGCCAGCATGATGCCGGCGGGCCGATGACGGGTGGGGCTTACTCGCTCACCGGTGGTTTCTGGGCCTTGCCTTTCGCGGTGCAAACTCCCGGCGCACCCACGCTCACCATCGTTCCGTTTGGCCCCGGCCAGGCGCGGGTATCATGGACGCCGAACACGCCGGGCTTTGTCTTGCAGGAAGCCCTGAGCCTTGCGCCCGCGAACTGGGTGAACTCGCCGGGTGGCGCGGCCAATCCGGTCACGGTGCCCGCTGCAATCCCCGCGAAGTTCTACCGGCTGCACAAGCCGTAGGCATCGGCGTTCGCTCAGGAGATTCGGCAGGTTCGCGCCATTCCCATGTCGTGTGGTGAGTCCAGATTGGACCCTGCGCTGATGGCGGGACAAAATTCTTTCCCTCACGTTTCATTTGTGCAGTATCTCAGTCAAGCTTGCCTGCTGTCGTATCGCTGAGAATGTCGACAATCTTTCATCACTCGTTTCTGTGAACTCCATTCCATCCAAACTCACCGTCAGCCTTTCGACCGGCATGAGTTGAATTTCCGAAAACCAACCAACCAACCAAAACCTACCATTAACATGACCACCCCACTCAATCGCATAACCGCTCTCGTCCGACGGAAGTTCCTCGCGCTGGCCACCCTGGTCGCTCTTGCTGGCACCGCTTCCGCGCAGGTGCCCACGATGATCAGCTACCAGGGCCGCGTGCAGATGAATAACACGAACTTCGGCGGCACGGGTCAGTTCAAGTTTGCCCTCGTTCGCGCTGCCGGGCCGACCTTGCTCTGGAAGAACGACGCTTCCGCCGGCAACACGGAACCCACCTCCGCCGTAAGTCTGTCCGTGGCCAACGGCCTGGTGATGACGGCGCTTGGTGACACCACGTTGGCGAACATGACCGCGCTTCCGATCAGCGCCTTTGAAAATTACCCCGACGTGCGTCTGCGCGTGTGGTTCAACGGTGGCGCGGGTTTCCAGCAGCTCACGCCGGACCAGCGCATCGTCTCGGTGGGCTACGCGCTCATGGCCGCCACGGTGCAGGACGGCTCCATCACCACCGCCAAGCTCGCGCCCGGCGTGCTGACTCCGGGGAACTTCCCCGCCAACTCGGTCAGCTCGACCCAACTCGGCGACAGCATCGACCTTGGCGCCAACGGCGTAAGCGGCCATCTCGATATTTTCAGCACACCGCTGGGCGGCCCCGCCTGGTCCATTGATGGCGCGGCGAACCTGCTCCAGCTCTTCGGTGATGACGGTCTTGAAAACGCGCGTCTCTGGGGTCCGGGCTACGGCGAACTTGTTCTGCGGAACAGTCTCGCGAACAATGCCGCCGCCGTGACCCTCACGGCGCAAGGTTCCACGGGCGGGCGTTTGTCGCTGAACAACACCAACGGCAGCGGTCGCGCCATTCTCGAAGGCGAGAACACCGGCGGCCTGCTCACGCTTTACACTGCCGATGGCAATACCGGCGCGGCGCTTTACGGCAACGAAGGCGCCGGCTCCGGTGCGTTGAGCTTGCGCAACACCAACGGCAGCTCCCGCTTTCGCGCTTACGGCGGGCCGTTGGACGGCAGCCTAGAGCTGTACAGCGAACTCGGGAGACTGACCTTTGCCGCCGAAGGCGGAGAAGGCAACACCGGCAGCCAGTTGAACATGTATCAATCGAACGGCGTGCGCAGCGTCCAGATCGACGCGGAGAACGGCATCAACGGCGGCGGCTACGCGGCTGTGTATTCGGGCGACGGCGGCGCAGCCACCATCTCTGCTGCCAACTCTCAAGGCGGCACGTTCAGCGTTTACGAAGAGGACGGCACGCTCACGACCATCATCCATAACGTCTCCGATGCCGGTGTGGTCAGTGTGCGCAACTCTTCTGGCGTGGAAACCGGCTACTTGTGGGGTCGCAACTCCGCCGGCCAAACCGGCGGCCAGATCGGCCTCAAGAACAGTGCCGGCTCCCAAACCATCACGCTGAACGCCTCCGACGCCAATGGCGACGGCAGGATCACCACGCAGGTTCTGCAAATCACCGGCGGCTCCGACCTCTCCGAAAACTTCGATGTCAACGCGGAGAAGGACGAGCTTCAGTCCGGAATGATCGTCAGCATCGATTCCAAGAACCCCGGCGAACTCGTTCTCGCTCGCGAAGCCTATGACGCGAAGGTGGCGGGGATCCTCAGCGGCGCCGGCGGCGTGAAGCCCGGCATGTTGATGGGGCAGAAGGGCACCAAAGCCGACGGCAAACATCCCGTCGCGCTCACGGGCCGCGTTTATTGTCATGTGGACGCCAGCCACGGCGCGATTGAACCGGGTGACATGATCACCACCTCCACCACGCCCGGTCACGGCATGAAGGCGACCAATCGTGAACGCGCCTTCGGCAGCATCATCGGCAAGGCCATGACCGGTCTCGCCGAGGGCAAGGGCCTCGTGCTCGTGCTGGTGAACTTGCAGTAATCAGGACGGGATGCATCAACGCGAAGCGTTCCCATGAAGTCCTAATGAAAATTCCAAAACTTTTACTCGCCCTGGTCGTCGCGACCATCGGCAACTAATCACAACATGAAACTCATCATTTGCCTGCTTGCCGGATTGTTGGCCTGCGCCATCCCGGTCTCCGGCGACATCACCGTCCGCATTTCCGTCAAGGCGGTGCTCAACCCCGCGACCGGCGCGCGCCAGCCCGGCGTGGCCGACGCGAACTTTGAAAACTGCGTCAGCGAAATGAACGACATGCTCCAGAGCTTTGGACGCGGCTATCGTTTCCAGTGGGTCGGGGGCGCGTTGCAAAACGTCGGCGGACTGAACCAGTTCAACTCCGGTCCGAGCCGTTACTACGATGTGGATTTCGTCAACGACGAGGACGGTGATCTGCTCAAGGATCAGTTTGAAGCCAATGCCATCGCCAATCCCGCGACCTACGGTTGGGACGCTTCGGCGGTGAACATCTACATCGTGCGCTTCGGTGGTGCGAACTGGAACGTCTGTTCCTTTCCCGGCCACCAGATCATTCTCGTCAACGGCGTGCGCGGTTACACCAACTCCAGCACCGTGCTGCACGAAATCGGCCATTACTTCAACCTCTCCCACACCTTCAATGGCCGGCAGAACCTCAACTCAAACGGCACGTCCTGCACCAATGGATGCAGTTGCGCGCAGCTCATCGGGGGCGGGAATGACGCCGTGCCGGACACCATCCTTGATCACGATTGCTGGGATTCGCAGAATGACATCGCAGTCGGAAACTACGGCCTCGCCTACGCCAGCCTCAATGCCGGCCAGACGGCGAACGTGGACAACATGTGGTGGAACCTCATGTCCTATCACGGACGCCAGCACGTCACGGATCGCTTCACGCCCGACCAGATGGATCGCTGGACCGATTGCGCCAACGACGATCGCGGCCCGGTCCGAAATGGTCGCACGCGGTTCGTGGCCACCACCGGCAACGATCTCATTGGCAACGGCGGCAGCATCCTCCGCTATAAAACCCTGGCCAAGGGCACGTCCGTGGTGAACAGCTCGGCGGACGTCGTGCTGTTGCGTGGGGGTAATTACAACGAACCAATGACCATCAGCAAGGCGCTCACATTACGCGCCACACGTGGGAGTGCCACCATCGGCAAACCTTGAACCCCGTTCCAACCATGAAAACAATCCTGCTTTCAATCATCCCGCTTGCGCTCGTCCCCTGGATTCACGCCCAGCCGGTCATCAGCTGGTTCACGCTCGATGCCGGCGGCGGCGTCCAGTCCAGCGCGAACTATCTCGTGAACTTCACGGTGGGCCAGGCCGATGTCGGTTCCACCGCTTCTGGCAGCGCCAGCTACCGGATCATCCCCGGCTTCTGGGCGCTGGAAGATCTCGGTCCCGCGACAGGGCTGCCTGAGCTGAGCATCACCTTGATGGGAGCGAACGTCGTCCTTTCGTGGCCCTCGCTCTCGACCGGGTTCAACCTGCAACACACGGATTCCATTGATGCGATCCCGGCGGCCTGGGTGAGCACTGTGGCCCTGGTCAGCGACAACGGGTTCGTCAAGAGCGTGAGCGTCCCGCACAACGTCTCGAATCGGTTCTATCGCCTTCGTCAGCCTTGAACAAACCGGGGGCGGATGAGGAATCCGCCCCCGAATTTCCTGTTCCGCGATTTTGAAAGGATGGCCAGCTTGCAGGCAGCGCCGTTGCCTTCGCCATCTCCATCCTCTTGCGCTCTCCCCGCATCACCAGCGGCCGTTCATGGCGGAGCGCATCATGAAGTTGAAACAACTATTCCAAATGACACTGGCGATGACGGCGCTCGCCTTCGCCCCCGGACGCTCTCGCGTTCGGAAGTGATTCAGCGTCGCGAACCGGTGAGCTGGACTCCCGTCAACGCGCCGGTGGAAGAATTGAATGGCCAGTTCCGTGTGCTGGTGAACCCCGCCGAAACGGAACGCTACTTCCGCCTCCGCGCGCCGTGACCGGACGATGTGGACTGAATCACGGCAAGAACCCTTCCCGCTTTCAATCGCACACGCCGCGATGGCTGCGCCAAATGAGACATTGCGAGGGGCGGCGAATCGGGGCATCTATTGGGCATCATGTTCCCCGTTGGAATCGAACGATCGTTCAGTCAGGTGAGGTTGTCTCTCGTTACCGCGCTGCTGCTCGTGTTGATCGCGCCGCTGCGCGTCGGTGCGCATGCCGACATGCTGCTGCAAATTGATGAGGTGTCGAAGGAGATCGCGAAGGCTCCGGCGAATGCCGAGCTCTACCTGCGTCGCAGCCAGCTCTACCGCGAACACGCCGAGTACGGCACGTCCTACGTGGACGTCGAGAAGGCGTTTTCCCTGGACCCACGGCTGCCGAACATCGATCTGATACGCGGGCGGTTGTTCCTGGACTGGGGCTGGCCGCTTTCGGCGCGGGCCTGCCTGGACCGGTTCCTCGCCCGTCAGCCGAAGCACGTGGATGCGCTCGTCCTGCGCGCGCGGGCGTTGAGCCGGCTGAACCAGCGCCGGGCTGCCGTGGTGGATTATGATCTCGCGCTCAAGCTGTCCACGGAGCCGGGCCCGGACTTGTTTGTCGAGCGCGCGCAGTTGCTCATGACCGAGGAGCGCGAGCAGTGGGCGGAGGCGGTTCGCGGTTTGGATGACGGGCTGCAACGGCTCGGGCCGCTGGTCACGTTGCAACTGTTCGCCATTGATGCGGAGTTGAAGCTGAAGAATTACGACGGCGCGCTGGCCCGGGTGGACAAGGTCGCCGAGCGTTCGCCGCGCAAGGAAACCTGGCTCTCGCGACGCGGTGAAATCCTCGTGCAGGCGGGACGCTCAGACGAAGCGCGCCGGGCTTACGAATCGGCGCTGGCGGCGTTGCAGACTTTACCGCCCACGCGGCGGAACGTCCCGGCGATGCAGGAATTGTCGAAGCGAATCCAGAAGCAGATCGAAACGCTGCGGGCTGGGACCAGCTCCGCTGCGGGAGGCGGAATCGTGAATCCACTGAAGCCCTGAACAGTGCCTGTCGGCTGTGGCTTCCGGGTTTTCTCCGTGACATCAGCGGTGGTTTGGCGATGAATCAATTAAACCTGTGATGACGTTTAGCATTTCATTCTCATGACCATTTCTCCGGCAACCAACGCCCAGCCCTTGCACCTGATCTTGGTGGAGGACAATCCGGCGGACGTTGAATTGTGTCTGCGCGAATTGAGAAAGGCGGGCTACGAGCCGCAGGCCGGGGTGGTGCAGCTTCCCGAGGATTTCGCGGCGCGTCTTGGCGCTGGAGATTGCCAGGTGATCATTGCTGACGGGACGTTGCCCTCATGGAGCGGGCTGGATGCGCTGGATGCGTTGAAGCGCTCGGGAAGGGACATTCCATTCATCTTCCTCACGGGCACCATGCGGGATGACGAGGCGATGCAAACCATCGAGCGTGGAGCGGATGACTGCGTCTTGAAGAGCGGCATGGCGCGCATCGGAGTGGCGGTGCGGCGCGCGTTGGAGCGGCGCGCGTTGCGAGCGGAGATCGAAGCTCTGAAGAAACAAGCTTCGGTCGGCGCGGCAATCGCGGAGCTGAGCCCGAACGCGGTGCTGGAGCTGGCGGCGGATGGAACGGTGTTGAGTTTCAACCCGCCGGCGGCCGAGCTGGCCCGCAGCGTGGGCCGTGAGCACGCGAAGGATCTCCTGCCAGCGGACGTTGCCTCCATCGCGCGGACATGCCTGGCGTCGGGGCACAAGCGGGTGGGCGTCGAGGTCCCGGTTGCCGGGCGGACGCTGTCGTGCTCCTTCTTCCCGATCAAGCCGAGCGAGGCGGTCCACTGTTACGTCAGCGATGTCACCGATCGCCAACGGCTGGAGGCGCAGCTTCGCCACTCGCAGAAGCTGGAATCCGTGGGACGGCTGGCGGCGGGTATCGCGCATGATTTCAACAACGTGCTGACGGTGATTCAGGGCCACACGGGTTTGCTGCGGTCGGATTCGGCGATCACGCCGGCGATGAGCGAGTCGGTGCAGGGCATCGCGCGGGCGGCGGAGCGCGGCAGCAAGCTGACGAGCCAGCTCCTTGCCTTCAGCCGCCGAAATGTGCTGCGGCTTCAGTCGGTTGATCTGAATGAAGTGCTGACCAGCCTTAGCAGCCTGCTGCACCGGACGCTGGGCGAGGACATCACGTATCAGTTCGACTACGCGTCGGAGCTGCCGCCGATTCATGCGGATCGTGGATTGATCGAGCAGGTGTTCATGAACCTCGCAGTGAATGCGCGCGACGCGATGCAGCGCGGCGGACAACTGGTGCTCACGACTTCTCTTGTGGAAATCGATTCGGCTTATGTGGAGCGGCATCCGGCGGAGGCGCGCGAGGGGCGGTTTGTCTGCCTGACGATTTCCGACACGGGCTGCGGCATGGATCACGTGACGTTGAGCCGGATTTTTGAGCCATTCTTCACGACGAAGGAATTCGGCAAGGGAACCGGTCTCGGTCTCGCCACGGTGTACGGGATCGTGAAGCAGCATCAGGGCTGGATCGAGGTCCGCAGCCAGATCGGGCAGGGGACGACGTTTAGGATTTATCTGCCGCCATCCAGCGGTCCGGTGGAAAAGATTGGCGAGGCGAGGAACGAGCCTGGATCATTGCAGGGCACGGAGACCATTCTCATCGTCGAGGACGAGCCGCCGGTGCGCTGGATTGTGAAGGACGTGCTGACGAAGTATGGCTACAAGGTGCTGGAAGCGGGCAGCGGCGTCGAGGCGCTGGCGCTGTGGCATCAGCATCACGACGAGATCGAGCTGCTGCTGACGGACATGGTGATGCCGGTGGGCCTGGGCGGGCAGGAGCTTGCGGAGAAGTTCACGGCACAGAAGCCGGAGCTGAAGGTGATCTTCATCAGCGGCTACAGCCTGCAAGTCGCCGGCCGTGGGTTCACGGTGCTGGATAATTTGAACTTTCTGCAGAAGCCGTTCGATGGCGCCAAGCTGGCGCTGGCGGTGCGGCAATGTATCGAGGGCTGAGCTGCCCATTTGCTCCCCGCTTACGGAGCGAGCCGGGTTTCTTCTGCGGAGCACCACTTGGCGAGGAGCGAGGTCAATTGCGCGGGGGAGAACGGTTTGGTGAGATGGTCGTCCATGCCGCAGTGGGTGAACTTGTCCTTCTCGTCGTCGAGGGTGCCAGCCGTGAGTGCGACGATGGGGATGTGCCTTGCGGTGCGGTCGGAGGATTGCTCGATGCGCCGGATCTCCTGCGTGGCCTCAAAGCCGTCCAGCACCGGCATGTGACAATCCATCAGGATGAGGTCGTAATGTTTCTGCTGGTAGAGTTCGACCGCCTCTTTTCCGTTCCGCGCCAGATCGCTTTCGCATCCGAGCTTGGAAAGGAGTTTAGTGACGAGGAGCTGGTTGGCCAGCATGTCCTCGGCGACGAGGATTCTCAAACCGGACGGAAGACCCCCGACAGATTTGATCCCTGAGTTTCCGGCGCGGTTCAGTGCGGGAGATGACAGCGGGAGCGTTGATGTTCCTTGTTTCGGCGTGAGCGGAAGGGTGAACCAGAACGTCGATCCCTTGCCGTCTTCGCTCTCCAGGCCGATCTCGCCGCCCATCAGTTCGACGAGGTGTTTGGAGATCGCCAGGCCCAGCCCGGTGCCGCCGTAGCGCCGCGTGGTGGAGGAGTCGGCCTGGGAAAATTTCTGGAAGAGCCGCGCCTGTTTTTCTTTGGCGATGCCGATGCCGGAATCGATGATGGAGATGCGCAGCACTGGTTCCGAAGCGGGTTCACCACCAGCGGACGGAGCGGCGGCGAGGAGCGTCATCTGCACGCTCACGCTGCCGCCGGCCGGGGTGAACTTGATGGCGTTGCCCGCGAGGTTGAGGATGACCTGGCGCACCCGATTGGGGTCGGAGACAAGGTGTGTCGGCGCGTTTTCCGGGAGAAGGCATTTCAGTTGGATACCTTTCTTGCCGGCGCGGGCGGACAGGAGCCCGATGCATTCGCGGGTGGTCTGGCCGATGTCGAAGGAGAGCTTCTCCACGGTGAGCTTGCCCGCCTCGATCTTCGAGAAGTCGAGGATGTCGTTGATGATGACGAGCAGGGCCTCGCCGGAGTTCTTGATGGTGGAGGTGTAGTCTCGCTGATCGGAGTTCAACGGAGTATCGAGCAGCAGGTCCGTGAAGCCGAGCACGCCATTCATCGGCGTGCGAATCTCATGGCTCATGGTGGCGAGGAATTCGCTCTTCGCCGCGCTGGCGGCCTTGGCCTCGTCGCGGAGGAGGTCCGCCTGCTTGAGTGAATCGAGCAGGAGATCGTTGGCGTTGTCCGTGGAGATCTTGGCGCTGAGGAGCTCCTCTTCCGCCCGTTTCCGGGCGGTGATGTCCGTGCGGATGGCGATGTATTGATGCGGTTTCCCGTCCTCACCCAGCAGCGGGACGATGCTTGTCTCCACCCAGTAGAAGCTTCCGTCCTTGGCGCGATTGCGGATCTCGCCGTGCCAGACAGCGCCGTGGGCGATGGTGGTCCACATTCCGTGGAAGAACTCCGTCGCGTGATGGCTGGAGTTCAGCAGGCGATGGTCCTGCCCGAGGAGTTCCTCACGAGAATATTGGCTGATCGCGCAGAACCGATCGTTGGCGTAGGTGATTCGCCCCTGGGTGTCCGTGATGGCGAC
>CAMCCU010000107.1 GCA_945872975.1 Pedosphaera parvula Ellin514 | reverse complement strand
GAACGCGTAGGCGGTGTCGCAGTAGGAGCAGCGCAGGTTGCACGCGGTCAGCCGGACGAACACGCACGGAAGTCCAGCGAAGGTGCTTTCACCTTGGAGGCTCAGATAGACTTCGTTGACGACCAGCGTTTCAGACATCGCGGCAAAGTCTAGGGAGAGGCCGGTGATTAGTGAATAGTGAATCGTCATTCCCAGGTCGAGTTTCTCTCGCTAGCTTGCGGCCGTGAACGTTTACGACCATCCCACGTTTCGCATGGCGTGCCAGCAGTTCGACCTGGTGGCTGACTACCTCCAGATTCCGACGGACGACCGCGATCGGCTCAAGATTCCCAAACGTGCGCTGGCCGTGGCGGTGCCGATCCATCGCGATGATGGCAGCACGCAGGTGTTCCAAGGCTACCGGGTGCAACACCATCTCTCGCTCGGGCCGACGAAGGGCGGCATCCGCTTCCATCCAGATGTCGAGCTGGGCGAAGTGGCGGCGCTGGCCATGTGGATGAGCTGGAAGTGCGCGTTGACGAACCTGCCTTACGGCGGTGCGAAGGGCGGCGTGAACTGTGATCCGCGCAAGCTCTCCATCACCGAGCTGGAGCGCGTGACGCGACGTTACACGCAGGAGATCATCTCCTTCATCGGACCCCAGGTGGACATTCCTGCGCCCGACATGGGCACGAACGAACAGACGATGGCGTGGATGATGGATACGTATTCCGTCCACATGGGCTACACGGTTCCGGGCGTGGTGACGGGCAAGCCAGTGTTGCTGGGCGGATCGGTCGGTCGGCGCGAGGCAACCGGTCGCGGGGTCGGGTATCTGGCGAACCGCGCGATGGATGTTCTCGGTTTGGATTCCAGCAGGGCGACCGCCGTCGTGCAGGGTTTTGGCAATGTCGGTTCCGTCGCGGCCTTCTCGCTTGCGAGGTTTGGTGTGAAGATTCTCGCCGTCAGCGACGCCTTCGGCGGCGTCTTCAATGGCGCTGGCCTTGACCTTCTCGCTCTGGAGAAACACATCGCGAGCCATCGAACGGTGACTGGCTTTCCCGGCGGAGACGCCATTTCGAACGAGCAACTGTTGGAGCTGCCGTGTGATATTCTGGTGCCAGCGGCGATGGAGAGGCAGATCACGGAGAAGAACGCCGCCAGGATCAAATGCCGGATACTCGCCGAGGGTGCGAATGGACCCACAACGCCGGAAGCGGATCAGATCATCGGACAGCGTGAAGAGATTTTCGTGATTCCCGACATCCTGTGTAACTCCGGCGGAGTCGTCGTGAGTTACTTCGAGTGGGTGCAGGACTTGCAGAGCTTCTTCTGGAGCGAGAGCGAGGTGATGGACAAGCTGTTCCGCATTCTGGAGAACGCCTTCATGCAAACCCTGAACCTCAGCCGGAAGAACAAGGTGTCCATGCGCACCGCCGCGCTCATCCTCGGCATTCAGCGGGTTCATCAGGCGAAGAAGACGCGCGGGCTGTTTCCTTGATCCGGAGCGCCGACAGGAACGGAAAAAAGGACTTTCCAAAGGATTCGTTGCTGCTAGTCATATCTCCCGTAATCCAACGGGCCGTGTCTGGTGGATTGCGTCCGCAGGCGATCAATCGGTGTCAGGCGCATTCGTTGGAAATGCGGCTGGAGCGGGGATTGGTGCGGAACTGAAACAATACATTTAAAAACCATGATGAAACAAAACCTATATTCAATTCGTTCACTGGCTGCCGTGGCCATGACATTCGTTGTTCTGGTCGGGCAAGCCTCCGTGCAAGCGGCGGATGCCGCCAAGCCGGAAGACAAGGGCTGGGAGAGCAGCGCAGCAGCGGGCTTATCGATCTCCGGCGGTAACAGCAAAAGCTTTCAATCCACTCTGTCGGGCAACAGCTCTCGCAAATGGTCGAAGGACGAAGCTCTGCTTGGCGTACAGGCGGGTTACGGCGAGAGCACAGTGGTAAAGCGTGCAGATGGCGTGCCGGACGTAAAGAACACGACAGAGGCGTACATCAAGGGTTTCGGCCAATGGAATCACCTGATTACGGATCGGTTTTATGGTGGTCTGCGTTTGGACGCGGTGAATGACGCGATTGCGGACATCGACTATCGCTTCACTTTGTCACCCCTTGCTGGTTACTACCTGATCAAAGACGGAACGACGACGTTGGCGATTGAGTTCGGTCCGTCTTTGGTTCACGAGAAAGTGGGCGGCGTGGATGACACTTATGCCGGTTTGCGTTTGGCTGAACGGTTTGAACACAAGTTCTCCGCCGGTGCTCGCATCTGGCAGTCGACTGAAATCGTTCCGCAGATTGACGACTTCAATAACTTCATCGCGACTTCGGAAATCGGTGCTGAGGCCCCGTTGACCAAGAAGCTCAGCCTTCGGCTCGTACTCCAACACGTTTATGACAGTGAGCCGGCTGTGGCTGGAGTGTTTGGTGGCGACACTCTGTATAAGTTCAAAAACGACACGAAGTTGATCGGGGCCCTTGCTTACAAGTTCTAAGCAGCTTCGTTTCGAAAGTTTTCTCTGCGCCACGGTGAGCTCTGTTCACCGTGGCGCTTTTCTTTTGCCTGCCGATGACCGGATGTTCGCCGTCCTACTTCAGCAGATGCTCCTGGTAGAACAGGATGGTGCTGATGAACTGGAAGTCGGCGTTCTTCTTCTTCGCGAATCCGTGGCCTTCGTCCTTCGCCATCAAATACCACGCCTGCCCGCCGTTTTCGCGGATGGCTTTCACCATCTGCTCCGCTTCCGTCACCGGCACGCGAGGGTCGTTCCTGCCCTGCACGACGAAGAGCGGCTTGCCGATCTTCTTCACGCTCGTCAGCGGTGAAATCTTGTCGAGATGCGCGGCCATCGCGGGATCGCGTTCGTCGCCATATTCCACGCGGCGCAGGTCGCGGCGGTAGTCCTGGGTGTTCTTCAAGAAGGTGATGAAGCTGGAGATGCCGACCACGTCCACGCCGCAGCGCAGGCGGTCGCTGAAATGCACCATCGACGCGAGCGTCATGTAGCCGCCGTAACTCCCGCCCATCACCGCGATGCGCTCGCCGTCGAGCGCGGCGTCCTTCCGAATCCAATCGATCACCGCGCCGATGTCCTTCACGGAATCCTCCCGCTTGAATCCATTGTCGAGGGTCAGGAAGGTTTTCCCGTAGCCGTCTGACCCGCGAACGTTCGGCACAACAAGCGCGACGCCGAGCTCGTTCAGGTAGTAATTATTCCGCGCCTGAAAGATGGGCCGCGATTGGGATTCCGGACCGCCGTGAATGGAGATGATGGCCGGCCGTTTGCCTGGGAACTTCCTCGCGTCCGGTCGATACACGAACGCCGAGATGTCGAGCCCATCGAAGCTCTTGAGCTTGATCAGCTCCGGCTCGATGAACGTCTGCGCGTTCAATCCGCCCGTCTCGCTTTCCGTCCAGCGTTCCAATGTGCCTTTGCGAACATCAAGGGAATAGACATCCGCCGGGGAACGCGCAGAGCTGAGCGTGAACCCGAGGTCGCGATTGTTTTCATGCCACTCCAGCCCGGTGATGACGCCGAGCGGCAGCTTGGGCGTGCGAAGTTCACGTCCGGATTTGGCGTCCAGCAGATGCAGCACGCTCACGCCATCTTCGTTGCTGACGAAGGCGAGCGTCTTGCCGTCTGGTGAGAGGTCGAAGCTCTCGACGTCCCACTTCAAGTTCGGCGTGAGCGGCGTGAGCTGGTGCGACGCGAGATCGTAGCGGCAGAGACGTTGGAACTCGGAACCTTGATCGCTGGTGACGAAGAGCGAACGACCGTCCTTGGCGAAGCTGGCACCAGTCCAGGAAATCTTCTCACCGGTCTTTGGCGTCACGCGTTCGAGCAGGCTGGATTTGAGATCGAAGCTCCAGAGGTGGCTCTCGTTGATGGAGACGTATTCCGTCAGCAGAATCGTGGCGTTGTCCGGCGACCAGTCGCTCACGCGCCAGCCGCCGCCGGAGAGCTGGAGCATCAGCTTGTCGCTGGAGGGAGTGGCGGGTGTGTTGACATAGAGATCAGTGTCCTTTCCGTTGCGCCGCGTGGACGTGTAGGCGAAGCGTCCGCCGCCGTTCGCCCATGTCCCGCCGGAATTCCGTGCCTTGCCATCGGTGAGCAACGTCACTTTCCCATCCGCGAGATCGTAGCGGTAAAGTTGAAAGAACTCTCCGCCGCCGGTGTCCTGCGAGAAGACGAGATAGTCGCCGGTCTTCGGCTCGAAGGAACCACCCGCAACGGGATCGGGGAAGAACGTGAGCTGTCGGCGCGCGCCACCGGGTGCCTTCACCAGATGCAGCTGGGTGGAATCTGCGAAGCGCGTCGAGAGGAGCATTTCGCGGCGCTGGGGATGCCAGCTGTTGAACGCGGCCGCGCGGAACTCAAGGTAACGTCCGACGTCTTTGCGAAGTTCGGGCGTGATGGCGGGAACGCCTTCGACGACGAGGTTCTCGGGAACCTGTGCGGTCATGGACAGCATGGAGGTAATGGCGAGAGAGGCGGCCAGAAGCATCGAGCGCATGATGAGTCAGAGTTAAGTTAACGGAAAATGTTTCGGATGATCGATTGCAGTCCGCGGGAACGGCCCATGTTCTCCGACGGATCGAAGAAACGGCGACGTGTACGGTCGAGATCGAATTGAACCAGGATGGACAGGCTGTGCGCGCCGCGCTCGCCGTTGCGAATGGCGTCCACGCCGTAGCCGTAGGCCAGCGCGATCTGCCAGGAGTCCGTCGAGGAGCGATAGACGACACCTCCGCCCACGCCGGAATTCCAGTCGCCCTGCTGGCCGAGTTCGTTGAGGTAATCGACGTAGGCGGTCGCCGCCAGTGTGGTGATCCACCAATGCTGGCCGGCGTCGAGCGGGAGATTGTAGTTCGCGCCGAGGAGGACGAATGATTTTGCGCTGAGTTCCTGGAAATAATAGCCGGGCAGCGTGAGGGGAAACTCGGAGTAAAGCGGGAGATTGCCGCCCATGCGGTAGGCGTTGAGCCGGTCCATCTGGGTGCCGGTGCCGGAAGTGAGGCTGATGCCGAAGCTCTGCTTGGATTCCGGGAACGTGTAGTTCAGCAGCGCGCGAGCCCAGAAAAGATGCGAGCTGCCCTCCAGCGTGCGGTCGCCGTTGTAGCCGTAGCGACCGGGTTCGCTGCGGAACTCGCCTTCGTACCAGGCAGACAGCTCCATCGCGAGGTCCGGGAGCATCAATGGCTCGCGTCCACCCCAGCGAAGTCCTGCGCGGACGCGGTAAATGAACTGATCATCCGGGACGGAGAAGTCGTCGTCCGTACTGCCGTCTTCCGAATACGCGGAATAGTGTGCTGCACCGCGAACGACTGCATAGAGCGGGATGCGCGCGCCGGGATTGAAGAGGTGATAGAGGCTGGCGCTGAGTTCGCCGCCGTGTCCGCGGAACGACTCGCGTTGCTCATATTTTCCTTGATGCACTTCCGAGTAGCTGTCGGCAAAACCGCCACCGGCGATGCCGATGCCGAGGTCGGTGTTCGGACCGAGGACTCCCGAGACGCCGAGTTCGGAGTCCATGTAAACCGGAGCGAGTGCGAGGCGAAGCGTGAGGTTGGTGTGATCGAAATAGTTCGGCTTGTTCAGATAGTAAAAGCCGTAGGCGGCGAGCGGGCCTTTGCCGATGAGCGGCTGATTGTAGCCAAGCTGGATGAGCTCGCGCCGTGTGGAATCAATCTGAGCCGCCGCACTAAAAGTGATCCCCGCAATAAACAGCGCGGCAAGGTGGGTGCGCAGCGGTCGTGTCATGGCAGGGCAGTGTTTGCCGTGGGGCCGTCCTGGTGCAACAGGCATTTCGTGTTGCGATCACAGGGGTGTGATTTCGTATGCACTCCGGTACATCGGCGGACGGTGCAATCGGTCGAGGGAATTCGTGGAATTCGAGGATCGGTTCCCCTATGCTTCCGCCCATGAAAGTTCGCAAACTGTTGCACACGCGTTATCGCCTCAATGACCTTGAGAAATCCGTGACGTTCTACAAGGACATCCTGGGGCTCGAAGAAATCCGGCGCCATAAATCACCGCGCGGCTCGGAGCTGGTGTTCCTCAAGGCGGCCGACAGCGAGGAGACGATCGAGCTCTGTCATTTCCCCAATAGCGGTGCGGTCGAGGTGCAGCCGGACCTCACGCATCTGGCGTTTGAAGTCGAGAGCCTGGAGGAGTTTGGCAAACATCTCGCGGCGCATGGGCTGAAATATTCGGATGGTCCGACCATGAAGGAAACGGGCGGCGGCTTCGCCTTCATCGATGCGCCCGAAGGGTACGAGATCGAGCTGATTCAGATTGGGCAAAAGCCGGGCACGGGCGGCTACTGAGTTCGGAACGGCGATCGCGAAACAACAAAGGCGCGGAGAGGAAGAGCCTCTTCGCGCCTTTGTTTTGGGAGTCGAGATTGCGCTTACTTCTGCGCCCAGTAATCGAGGACGAAGACATCCGCGAGGACCGGTCCGACGATTCCGCCGAAGGCTTTATGGTCAGGATGCACGAGATAGATGTCGCGGTCCTTCTCGCTGCTGAAGCTCAGGATGAAGGCGTGGGTGAAACCCTTGTCGTGTTTCTCGGGGCTGACGTTGGTGCCCCAGGAAAACTCCTTGATGGCCGGAATCTTCGTCTTCAAATCGCGGAAGGCCGCAACGACTCCGTCAATCTGCTCCTTTTTGGCGTCGGCTTTGAATTTGAAGGAAACGACGTGATAGAGCTTCTTGGAGCCGGCGGGTTTGTCCGCAGCAAAGTTGGAGAGTGTCATGGCGACGAAGAGGGTGGCGAGGAGGAGGAGTGTTTTCATAGTTTGAGCGATTGATCTTTCGGACCGGGAAAGTAGCGAGGGAATCACAAAACGTAAAATGCAAAGACGCGCTTCGCTGCTGCGCAATAAACGAGCGAGGCTGGCCCGCTTGCGCAGACCAGCCTCGCCATGAATTATTCCGAATTCTCGGAGGACGGACTTAGTAGTCCATGCCGCCAGGACCGTGACCAGCAGGAGCGGCCGGCGCTTCCTTTTCCTTCACTTCAGTGATCAAGCACTCAGTGGTGAGGAGCAGGCCGGCGATGGAGGCCGCGTTCTGCAGCGCGGAACGGGTGACCTTCTTGGGGTCAACCACACCAGCCTTGACGAGGTCTTCGTATTCGCCAGTGGCGACGTTATATCCGTCGTTGCCCTTGCGCTTCTTGACTTCCTGCACGATGAGGGAGCCTTCGACGCCGGCGTTTGCGGCGAGTGAACGGAGCGGGCCTTCAACGGCGCGCTTGATGATGTCCACGCCGATCTGTTCGTCGGTGTCGGTGAGCTTGAGAGCGTCAATGGCCGGGATGCAGCGGATGAGCGCCACACCGCCACCAGCGACGATGCCTTCTTCGACGGCGGCACGGGTGGCGTGCAACGCGTCTTCAACACGGGCTTTCTTTTCCTTCATCTCAGTTTCGGTGGCGGCACCGACGTTGATGACGGCGACACCACCGGCGAGCTTCGCCAGGCGTTCCTGGAGCTTTTCCTTGTCGTAGTCGGAGGTGGTTTCTTCGATCTGGCGGCGGATCTGGTTCACGCGGCCCTGGATCTCAGAGGACTTGCCGTGGCCTTCGATGATGGTGGTGTTTTCCTTGTCCACTTCGATGGTCTTGGCGCGGCCGAGGTCTTCAAGGCCGATGCTGTCGAGCTTCAGGCCGAGGTCTTCGGTGATGCACTTGCCGCCCGTGAGGATGGCGATGTCTTCCATCATGGCTTTGCGGCGGTCGCCGAAACCAGGAGCTTTCACAGCGCAGACGTTGATCGTGCCGCGGAGCTTGTTCACCACGAGAGTTGCGAGGGCTTCGCCTTCGACTTCTTCACAGATGATCAGGAGCGGTTTGCCAGTTTTGGCGACCTTCTCGAGGATCGGGAGGAGATCCTTGAGGCTGCTGATTTTCTTCTCGTAGTTGAGGATGTAAGCGTCTTCGAGCTTGGCGATCATCTTCTCCGCGTTCGTGACGAAATACGGCGAGAGATAGCCCTTGTCGAACTGCATGCCTTCGACGACGTCGAGCGTGGTCTCGATGGACTTCGCTTCTTCGACCGTGATGGTGCCGTCCTTGCCGACCTTGTCCATTGCCTCAGCGATGATCTCGCCGATGGTGGTGTCCCAGTTGGCGGAAACGGTCGCGACCTGCTTGATCTCTTCCTTGTCCTTGACCTTCTTGGCGATCTTGGCGAGCTGCTCCGTAGCGGCTTCAACCGCCTTCTGGATGCCGCGCTGGATGCCAATCGGATTCGCGCCGGAGGTCACATACTTCAGACCTTCGCGATAAATCGCTTCGGCGAGCACGGTGGCGGTGGTGGTGCCGTCGCCGGCTGCGTCGCTCGTCTTGCTCGCGACTTCGCGAACCATCTGCGCGCCCATGTTTTCATAAGGGCATTCGAGCTCGATTTCCTTCGCGACGGTGACGCCGTCCTTGGTCACGGTCGGGGAGCCGAATTTCTTGTCGAGGACGACATTGCGGCCTTTGGGGCCGAGCGTCGCGACGACGGCGCGGGCGAGTTTCTGGACGCCCTTGAGGAGGGCCTGACGAGCTGCTTCGTCAAAAATCAGTTGTTTTGCTGCCATAATTCTAGTGAGTAGTTATTGGTTGGAGTTGATTGAAACGAATTACTCGATCACAGCAAGGATGTCGTCGCTGTTCAGGATTTTGTATTCCTTGCCGTCGAGTTTGATTTCGGTGCCGCCGTACTTGCTGACGAGGACGCGGTCGCCCTTCTTGACTTCAAACGGAACCTTCTTGCCGTTGTCATCAGTCTTGCCGGTGCCGAGCGCGATGATGATCGATTCCATCGGCTTTTCCTTGGCGGAATCGGGGATGATGATGCCACCCTTTTTGGTTTCTTTTTCTTCTGCCGCTTCAACGAGAACGCGGTCACCGAGGGGTCTGAGGTTGGTGCTTGCCATACTTGCGTGTTTGTTTGTTTGTTGTTTTCGATTTCGGTCGAATTATGTCCCGCCACACTCGCAGCAGGAAAAGTGTCTTGTCAGCGACTGGGATCCGATCGCTTAACTCTTCTTCTCGTCCACCACTTCGGCGTCGATGATCGGACCCTCGTCCTTCTTGCCTTCTTCCTTGGCGCCGCCACTCGAAGCCGAGCTGGTGGAACCACTCGCTGCGCCGGGGGCAGCCTGAGCTTTTTGCGCAGCCGCCTGGTAAAGTTCCGCACTCGCCGCCTGAAGTTTCTCAACGGCGGATTTGATCGCCGCGGTGTCCTCGCCCTTGAGCGCCGTCTTCACTTCGTTGATGGCTCCTTCGATTTTGGTTTTCTCAGCAGCAGCCAGTCCCTCGCCTGCATCGCGAACCATCTTTTCGCAGCGATACACCATGTTGTCCGCTTCGTTGCGCGCTTCAACCGCTTCGCGTTGCTTCTGGTCTTCGTCGGCGTGCATCTCTGCGTCCTTGCGCATGCGCTCGATCTCATCCTTTGAGAGACCGCTGCTTGCAGTAATGGTGATCTTTTGTTCCTTGCCGGTGCCGAGATCCTTGGCGCTCACGTGTAGGATGCCGTTCGCGTCGATGTCGAACGTGACCTCGACTTGCGGCACACCTCGTGGCGCCGGCGGAATGTCGTCGAGCTTGAATTTGCCAATCGTCTTGTTGTCCTTCGAGAACTGGCGTTCGCCTTGAAGGACGTGGATTTCCACGCCGGGCTGGTTGTCGCTGGCGGTGGAGAAAATTTCCGATTTACGGGTCGGGATGGTCGTGTTGCGCTCGATGAGCCGGGTGAACACGCCGCCGAGCGTCTCAATTCCGAGCGAGAGCGGCGATACATCCAACAGGAGCACGTCCTTCACTTCGCCCTTGAGCACGCCGCCTTGAATGGCCGCGCCAATGGCGACAACTTCGTCCGGATTCACGCCCTGATGCGGGTCCTTGTTGACCAATGAACGCGCCGTTTCCACGACACGCGGCATACGGGTCATGCCGCCGACGAGCACCAGCTCATCGATCTTGTCCGTCGTCAGGTCCGCGTCCTTGAGACAGTTCTTGGTCGGCGTAATCGTGCGCTCGAACAAGCTGTCGCAAAGCTGTTCCATCTTCGCGCGCGTCAGCTTCGAGCTGATGTGTTTCGGTCCGCTCGCGTCTGCTGTGATGAACGGCAGGTTGATGTCGTACTGCTGCGAGCTGGAGAGAGAGATCTTCGCCTTCTCGGCTTCTTCCTTGATGCGCTGGAGCGCGTCGGGCTGCTTGCGGAGATCCATTCCCTGCTCGCGCTTGAATTCATCGAGAATCCAATCCATGAGCGTGTTGTCCCAGTCGTCACCGCCGAGATGCGTGTCGCCGTTCGTGGCTTTCACCTCGAATACGCCATCGCCGATTTCGAGAACGGAAATATCGAAGGTGCCGCCGCCAAGATCGTAAACCGCGATCTTCTCGTCCTTCTTCTTGTCGAGACCGTAAGCGAGTGATGCCGCCGTCGGCTCATTGATGATGCGGAGCACTTCGAGGCCCGCGATGCGTCCTGCGTCCTTGGTGGCCTGACGCTGCGAATCGTTGAAGTAAGCCGGAACCGTAATGACCGCTTGGGTGATTTTTTCGCCGAGACGCACTTCAGCGTCGGCCTTGAGCTTCGCGAGAATCATCGCGGAAACTTCGGGCGGGCTGAATGCCTTGGGCTTGCCGTCCACTTCCACTTCCACGTGGGCATCGCCATTGGAGGCTCGGACAACTTTGTACGGGACGCGCTTAATTTCCTCCTGCACCTCATCAAACTTACGTCCCATGAAGCGCTTCACGGAGTAAACCGTGTTGCGCGGATTCGTCACCGCCTGGCGCTTGGCGGCATCGCCGACCACGCGTTCGCCCCCCTTGGTGAAGGCCACCACCGAAGGAGTGGTGCGTTTGCCTTCTGAGTTCTCCAGAACCAGAGGCTCGCCGCCATCCATGACGGACATGCACGAATTCGTGGTTCCCAAATCAATTCCTAATACTTTTGCCATAAAAGAAAGTCAGTTCAATTCCCTTTTAGCAGTGACGGTGCCACGAACAGGAGAGCTAATTAAGCCATTGGGGGACAAAGCATTATGAAATTGCGGCGCGTTCAGAGCCTCCTAAATGCTCTCAAATATGCGCCATTCCGGCGCACTTGTTGGCGCACTTGGCGCAGTTGCACCGTTTTGAGGTGGAAGCTCTTTGTTGGTATCCGATTGCGACGAGACAATTGGTTCCTTGCTGTTTTCGGTGGAATAGAGGTGAGGCGGAGAAGTCGGACTGGGGCATCCTGGAGGGATGCCAGAAGGTAGCCGGGGGTCGAGCGAAGCGATACCCCCGGTTCAGTCAAGGTAAGAAGTCGCACCCCGGCCGGGTGCCAGAACGGTTGTTCTGTGCGGAGCATCTGGCATCCCGCCGGGATGCAGGAATGGCTGCGCACGCACCGGGGGTATCGTCGCACACAGCGCTCCTCCACCCCCGGCTACCTTCTGGCATCCCGCTGGGATGGCCAAGAGAGGCATGCGGCCCTTCTCCTACTCCATCGAAAACAGCGGAAAACCAGAACACCTTGTTTATCAGACGTGAATTACGATTTTTCGGGTTCGTCGCTGTTTCCACTGGAATAGAGGTGAGGCGGAGAAGTCGGACTGGGGCATCCTGGAGGGATGCCAGAAGGTAGCCGGGGGTCGAGCGAAGCGATACCCCCGGTTCAGCATGGTCAGAAGTCGCACCCCGTCGGGGTGCCAGAACGGGTGTTCTGTGCGGAGCATCTGGCATCCCGCCGGGATGCAGGAGTGGCTGCGCCCGCACCGGGGGTATCGTCGCGCACGGCGCTCCTCAACTCTGGGCGACCTTCTGGCATCCCGCTGGGATGGCCAAGAGAGGCATGCGGCCCTTCTCCTACTCCACCGAAAACAGCGGAGAACCAGAACACCCTGTTTACCAGACGTGAATTACGATTTTTCGACGCGCTCGCCTCATCCGTGTGGTGTCCACTCGACAATGTTCCACGTGGAACACTCTCACAGATCGCCGCAACAGGAATTGTGCGCGTTCGGCTCGTCCAAGTGTTCCGACGCGGCGCAAGTGGTATCGGGCATCGCGTTGGTGGGGATCGTCGGTCCGTGTTTTAGGCAGACGAGGAGAATACTAATGTCCGATGGCGTGACGCCGGAGATGCGCGACGCCTGACCGATGGTTAGCGGTCGGATTTTACCCAGCTTCTGCCGCGCCTCGTTGCGCAGGCTATGGACGGTTTCGTAATTCACCCACGCAGGGATTTGTTTGTCTTCCAACGTCTTGAATTTCTCCACCTCGACCTCTTGGCGTTGAATGTAGCCTTCATATTTCAGGGCGATCTCGACTTGCTGCACCACTTCGGACGCGAGATCCATGCGGGCATCTGGGAGATTGCCATAGGCGACTTCCGGGCGGCGCAGCAATTGGGCGAGCGTATCCTTCCCTACGCGCGTGGCGTGGAGGCGGGCAAGCTCCGTTTCAATAGCTTCCCGTTTCTCCGTGAACTGTTTGTGATTCCGTTCCGGCAACAAGCCAATCTCCCGTCCGATATCCGAGAGCCGCAAGTCGCAATTATCCTGGCGCAAGAGCAGTCGATACTCCGCGCGCGACGTAAACATCCGGTAAGGCTCCACCGTGCCTTTCGTCACCAAATCATCGATGAGCACGCCGATGTAAGCCTGGTCGCGCCGCAGCACCAGCGATTCGCGACCCTGGACCTTGCGCGCCGCATTGATGCCGGCGATGAGCCCCTGCGCGCCGGCTTCCTCGTAACCGGACGTACCGTTGATCTGTCCACCGAGAAACAAGCCCGAGCACGCCTTGGTCTCCAAGCTGGAATGCAATTGCGTGGGAAATGCGAAATCATACTCCACCGCATAGGCTGGGCGCATGATCTCCGCCTGCTCGCAGCCGATGATCGTTCGTACCAAATCCACCTGCACCTCGTAAGGCAGGCACGTCGAGAAGCCGTTCACGTAAATCTCGTCCGTGGCGATGCCCTCGGGTTCGAGGAAGATCTGATGCCG
>CAMCCU010000106.1 GCA_945872975.1 Pedosphaera parvula Ellin514 | reverse complement strand
TTGTTCACACGCAGACTACGATGCCCATCCGCCGTCCGCACCACCGCGACGGACACCATCGCACCCTCCTTGTAAGCAGCGATGCTCGCGTCGGCTGGTTCCTCGACGATCTGCAGATCTGCCATCCATGCGAAGCCGAACGCGACGGGCAACGCCAGCCATCGCCACCCGATCCCGCGCCAGCTCGACAGCAGGAGCAAATAGCCAAGCGAGATCAAGAGCAGTGTCCACTTCGTCCCGATCGCCGGCAAAAAGATCACGGCCAGCAATCCCGCCAGCGCGCATCCCAGCGTATTGACCGCCCCTGCCCGCCCAACACCGCCGCCGCCCTTGCGCGCCGCTTGCACGAGATGACTGAACGTCGCGCCCATGCAGAGCGTGGGAAGCAAGAACGCCATCGCAGCCACGATCATCTCGGCCGCCACCGTTGCCGGCATGGTATGCCCAAGCCAATCACGACTGAGCCCGTACACTGGCCGCGCGAACATCAGCAATCCAGTGGCGACAAGACACGCACAGGCCAGTGCGGTGAGAAGCGAGTTCAGCATCGGGAGGAACGGACGGCTGCGACCGAATCTCTGATACAAGGCGGCGCCCATCGCGGTCCCGACGAGATACACCGCCAGCGCGGAGGCGTAGGTGTAAACGGTGTTCTCCAGCACCTGCGACAGCACGCGCACGACCACGAGTTCAAATCCGATCCCGAACCCGCCGGTGACGAAGAGCGTCACGGCCAGTCGCGCCGAGAACATGGAATTCGCGTAGCAGCCGACGTGAGAAGGCTCGAACTCTTTCCGCTTTTGGCGTGCGGGATTCGCCAGCCCCTTCGCGTCGGCTGCTACGGTTTGAAACATCGTCAACACCGCAATGCCGCAGAGAACGTTCAATGCCGCCAGGGCGATGAGGCTGGAACGAAAGCCAAGCGTGGGCATCAAGAGGAAGACCGAGCCCAGCACACCGAGGACAGCGCCCAGCGTATTCGCGGCGTAGAGCGCGCCCACGCAGCGCCCGTCGGGACTATACGGCGCAAGCAATCGTTCCATCGCGGGAAGCGTTGCGCCCATCGCCGCCGTCGCTGGCAGCAAGGTGAGGAATGGGAGAGCGAAGACGATGAGCGACTGGTGAACTGGCGACGGCGACGGCCCCGTGAACCTCAGAGCCAGATCGTTCACGACTGGAATCAGCAGCGCGGAAAGCAAACTGAACACACCGATGGCGACCTCAATCCCACCGTACCAACGCGCTGGATTCGCGCCGCGGCTGATGGGTCGATCAAGGAACCACGCACCCATCGCCAGCCCGCCGAGGAACGCCGTCGTCACCGCGAACATCGCGGGAGCTTCATGCCCCAATCCCGCCGCAAACATCCGCACCCAGACCATCTGATAGCCCAGCCCCGCCGCGCCCGAGAGAACGAAGAGCGGGTAGAGCAACGCCAATCCGGGGCGAGGCTTGGTCATTATTTCCCGCCTCGATACACGCAACGCGACTGGCACGTCTCGGCGACGACAACTTCCGTCAGCAGCGGCAGCTTCGGCTTAAGCTTCTTCCAAATCCAGATCGCGAGCATCTCGCTCGTCGGATTCTCCAGGCCGGGAATCTCGTTGAGGTAATAGTGGTCCAGCTTCTCCCAGATTGGTTTGAACGCCGCCGAGAGGTCGGCGTAGTCCATCACCCAGCCGAGCTTCGGATCGCAGGGACCAGCCACCGCGATCTCAACGCTGAAACTGTGCCCGTGCAGGCGGCGGCACTTGTGAGTTTTCGGCAGGAGCGGCAGCAGGTGCGCCGCTTCGAACTGAAATGATTTGCGAAGTTCCATGTGCATAGAAATTACTGCTCCCAACCAATCCACTCCACCAGATCGCCCAACGCCGGACGGCCATCGTGACACCAGGTCAGCGGCGGGTTTTGCATCTGCCCGAGCGGACATATACGCGTCACGCCCCAGCGCCCCAACCGCGTCGAGAGTGCTTGCGCTTCGTCATCCTGGGCGGCAATGCCGACCGTCGAAACCTGCCCGCGCACGGCGTCCGCGTAATTCAGCGCCTCGTCGAGACTGGCCACGGCTTTGACATAGATGAAACGGTTGAGACACGAGAGTTGAAAGCGCGCGTCCGCCTCGTAAACAACCGTCCAAGCCGTCGAAGCATCACTGGACCACATCTGCGTCTCGCTGGAGGCCGACGCGCGCACGCGATAGAAATCGCGACGCGATGAGATGGTCGCCGCCACCTCCACGGACACCTGGCCGCGTGGTTCGTCCACCTCATAACGGGACAGCTCCTCGGCGAGCTTCTCCGCAAATTGATCAGGCGAAACCGACCCGCCGGTCTCGACGTATATCAGGTGCGGCGAGAGACAGCCCAACTGGTTCCACGAGATGACATCCTCAGCAGCCCGCACCACGATCTTCTTCACGCCAAAACCCGAGAGCACTCCGCGCGTGATGTAGCCGAAGCTCACGCGATGACCGTAGCCCAGGAAGCGAACGGATTTGGGCAGGCGTTGCTGGACCGCCGCCAACGTTTCATCGGAGCCGGTCGCGGTGACGCAACTGGCTTCGGCGAAGAGCGGATCCTCCAGGGCGATATCGCCGCCGCGCCATTCGGCAATCTCCAGGCACGACGCAAGTTTGGCGTCCGCCTCGTAGAGCGAATGCGCGAAGAGCCGGGGGAGGAACGACGCGCCGCGTGAGCATTTCACAAACTGCGCCGAGCGCGTCAGCAGTCCGAGGATAATGCTGAGGAGCGTCGGGTTCGGAATATTTCCAGACGCGATGTGCACCAGCAATTCCGGGCCGCGCACCATCGCGGCGCGTTGCAGCCTGGCCTCCGCAGCGGTCGCACACATCTCGTCGAGCCGATGCGCGTGCCCCAGCTCGTGGACCACCAGCGTGTGAAGATTCTCCCGTGTGAGCTCTTGGAAAAACGCGTCAAGACCACGGACGAGCGTCGCATGGGCGAAGCCGGTGGCCGCCGGCCCGTGTTCGAGCGCGAACTGACGGAACGGGTAATCCGGTTGAAGCCAGTTCTCCGCGAGCTCGCTGATCAGCTTGACCATCTGCGGCGTGGAACGAGTCGCGAGGTACTGCTCACGGTTGCGCTTCAGCGTCTGACACGCCTCCTGAATCATCTGCGGCGAGAGCGTCGCTTCCGGCGGCAGGTCAGCGAGAAAGTAGTTCGGCAGAATCATTTCGTTGCGGATTTGACGCCCGCCGCGGCGAGGTGTTCACGACGCTGCACGGCCTGCAAACACGGCAGCCCGACCAGCGAAAGGATCAGCAGGCAGGCCAGCACACCGTAGGTCGCATAAAAACTTTCCGGCTGCGAAGCACGACTGCCAAAGCCTTCCACAACATGACCGATGATCCAGTGCGACAGGCTGCCGAGCAGGCCACCGATCATGATCCAAAGCCCGAAGGCGCGTCCGCGAACGGAGTCATGCACCGCGAGCATCACGCCCGCTTCCACGATGGGATAGCTCGCCATGAAAAAGAAGCCGTAGGCCATGAGCACGAAGAAAAACAGGTGACTCTTCTCGCCCGGCAGGTGAGGGAGAAGTGCAATAACCAGCGCCGCCATCGTGTGAACGAGGCACGTCCAGCGTTTGCGTCCACGGTCGCTCAAGTGGCCGAAGAGCGGCAGGCTGATGACCGTTCCCACGAAGATGCCGCTGAGAGCGACGCCCGTCTGTTGAACCGAGAAGCCGTGCGCGTTCTGGAGGAAGAGCGAGGTCAGGCTGCCCATGCCGCTGCCCGTGAAATCGCGCAGACAAAAGGCAAGCGCCGCCGCCACGAAAAAAGCGGCTGCCGCCGGTGAGCCGAAGATCTTCTCCGCCCGTTTGCGTTCGTGCGGTGCGGTGATCACCGTCGGCGTATCGTCAGACAACCAGAGAAACAAGACCGCACAGAGGGCTCCGAGAATCCCAAGCTCCAGCACGGGCGCACGCCAATCGCCGGATTGTGCGGCTCGCCAGCCGGCGTAAATGGGGCCGACAAAAAAGCCTGCACCAGCACCAATGCCGATCAATCCCAACGCGCGACCGGTGTTCACCGGATACAGCCGCGCAATCAGCGCCGTCGCCGCCGGATGAAAGAAGCTTCCTCCGAATCCCGCCACGACCACGGACGCCAGCGCGAGCGGATAGCTGGGAGCCAGCGCGAGGCCGATAAAGCCAAGACCGTTCACCGCGAGACCGAGACCGAGCAGTTTCTTCCGGCTGAAACGATCCGCCATCACGCCCATCACGTAGCTCGGCAGGAAGTACGAGAGCATCATCAGCGTCACGAGGAACGTGGCCGAGCCGACGCTGTCGAGGTGGAAAGACTTTTGGATCGGCAGATACAGCGGCATCAAGGCGACTTGATACACGTGCGTGAAGGCGTGCAGCACCGAGACGAGAGTCAGGGTCCGGGCTTTGTGGGAGGAATCGCTACTCATCAAATCAACGGTTGGCAGACATCAACGAGCAGCCACGGGCTTCGGCGGTTACGGCACGACCGAGCAGCTCGAAACCATCCCCTCGCCGGATGGCGAGGTCTTCCGTCTGCACGGCGGCGACGGACCAGAGGTTCGCCAGATCAATCACGCGGACCAATCCAGTTTCGCCGTCCTGCACTTCGCGACCGGTCTCGGGCGAGACGATGGACACGCGTGCCCAAGGCGGAAATTGAAAGCGGCGCGCCTGCTGTGAAGAACTCTCGGCTCCGACTGGCCCGACATCGTAAGCTTGGGAACTCAGCTCGCTCATGCCGTACTCGCAGACGATCTGTTCCGCAGCGAGCCCGAGTCGTTCGCCGATGAGCTGATGCAGCTCCGACTTCGGCAAAGAGCGCGAGCGACCTTTGTATCCGCCGGTTTCAAGCGCGCGCGATCCGGGCGGCAGGTTAAATATTTTCCCTTCCAACGCCAACCGATCGACCAGATGAACGTAGTTGAAGGCGGTCCCCAGCAACATCACGGGCTGCGCAGCGTCCATTGCGGATTGCAGCGCAGCCTGGAGTCCTGCCTCATCCAGCGACCACGCGCCGGTCGCGTCCATCGCACCGTGGAACTTCGACTGCGCAGAACCAAGCTCGCGACGCACCGTCTCGAACATGTGGACGAGCGAGGAGTGCGGCGCGCTCGAAGGCGGCGGGGTGAGAATCAGGAAGTGAACCTTCTCCTTCACTTCCGCCAAGAGGCACGCTCGAAACCAAGACAAGAGCGACACCTCGTATAACGCCAGCGATTCGGCGTGTTGGAAGTGTCGGCTCGGCCGTTGTTCAGTCGTTCCGCTGGAATGGAAGACCTGGGTTCGCTCCGCGAGAGAAATGCTGGTGACGTCAAGCTCCTTGAAGGCCGAAGTCGGCAGCGCCGGAATGTCGGCCCAGTGCGCGACCGTTTCCGGCGAAGCTTCCAACGACTTGCACCAAGCTTGATACGCAGCGTTGTGCTGGAACTGAAGCGCGAACCATTCGAGCGCAAGCTGGCTGAAAGTCTCGTTGAGAACAGTGGCTGACGGTTCAGGGGCAGCCAGACTCCGCGCCATGAACTGGCGCAGGCGGGCGGCGTGATCGGAGAAAATGGAGGTCGTCGTCATGCGGTTTTTATCACCAACAGTCCTGGCTGGTTTTCCGCCACAGCCAAGGGGCAGTTTGATATACCGCGCAGGCATGAATCGCAAGCTGTTCCTCGGAACATGCGGATTTAGCCGGCGGCTCCGAGAAAAACCGCTGGCCGGGCGCTGCTGAAGTCGTTAGAAATCAGCGCGTGAATTCCCCGATAACATCGCCGTCATCTGCGGCCGGCGACTCCACGCCAAAACGCGAGGCGAAAAGCCTCCGAGAACTTTCGCCGGCGCAGTGGAAGTCCGGCATCGCCGCCTGGCTTGGCTGGCTCTTCGACGGTCTGGACATGCATCTGTACGGTCTCGTCGCCGCGCCCTTTGTCGCTTACCTCATCGGTGTCACCGACGTGGCGCATCCGGACGTCAAAGAGAAGAGCTCATGGATCCAAGCCGCGTTCCTCATCGGCTGGGCACTGGGTGGCGGCTTCTTCGGACGTCTTGGCGACAAGCTCGGCCGCAGCCGCGCCTTGAGCCTGACCATTCTCACTTATGCAATTTTCACCGGCCTCTCCTTCTTTGCGCAAACCTGGTGGCAGTTGATGATCTTCCGCTTCATCTCGGCGCTGGGCATCGGCGGAGAATGGGCCGTCGGCTCATCGCTGCTTTCCGAGACCTGGCCCAAACGCTGGCGGCCTTGGATTGCCGCCGTTTTGCAGACGGGGGTGAACCTCGGCGTTCTGCTCGCATGCCTGACGACATTCCTGATGGCCGACCTCCACCCGAAGTGGGTCTTCCTGGTCGGCGTCCTCCCGGCCCTCATGGTGTTCTGGATTCGCCGCCACGTTCCTGAGCCTGAGGAATGGACTGCCGCCAAGGCTGAAGCCGTGGGGCGAGAACCAGGCATCGGCGATCTGTTCCGGGGAAAGGTTCTGCGAACCACCGTCCTCAGCATCATCGTCTGCGCCTGCGGCCTCACCGCGTGGTGGGCCTTCATGTTCTGGCACGCGCAACACCTTCGCAACCTCCCGGACCTCGACGCCGCAAAACAGGCGGCGTATCAGCTTGCTGTGACTTCAGGTAGCTTTGGCGACAAGATTCCGTCCGCAGTTGCCTGGGTGACAGCAGAGAAACAGCGGGTGGTGAGCACTGCATTCTTCCTCATCATCTCGTCCAGCATCGTCGGCAACTTCTTCGCCGCCGCGCTCGCGCGCAAGTTCGGCTACCGACGTTCCATCGCCGCCAGCTACGCCGGCTTTTTCATCACGATGTTTGTCACCTTCATCCAGCCGCGTGGCTGGGAATCGCTCCTGTGGATATGGTTCCCAGCGATCGGATTCTTCTCCGGCGTCTTCGGCTTGTTCACGATGTACCTGCCGCCGCTATTCCCCGTCCTGCTTCGCACGACTGGCGCGGGCTTCTGCTATAACATTGGGCGAATCGCATCTGCTGCGGGCGTGGTCATCTTCGGCTTGTTCTCAAAGGTCGGAGACTTCCGGTCGGCCCTGCTCTACGGCGCGTATCTATTTGTTCCCGCCATGATTGTCGCTCTTCTCCTCCCTGAGCCGAAGGATACGGATGCGCCAGGGCCAGTCGGCGAACTGGCGGACTGAAAAACCGCCATCGACTCCCCGAACACGCCGACACTGCGCCAACTTAACGACAACTATGTTCAGCCTAGCCAACAAGATCACCCTCGTCACTGGTGCGGGCTCCGGCATCGGAGCCGCGATTGCAGAAGTCTTCGCGCACGCTGGAGCACACGTCTTCGTCGCCGACCGTGACACGCAGGGCGGCCATGCCACCGTCGAGAGAATCAAAGCCACCAAAGCCTCGGCGGAATTCATCGCTCTCGATGTCACGTCGGAAGGGGATTGCGAGCGAGCGCGGCAGACGGCGCACAACGCCTTTGGCCGGCTCGATGTGCTGGTGAACAACGCGGGCATTGGCCATGTGGGCACCATCCTCCAGACAACCGCCGCCGATCTGGATCGGCTCTACGCCGTCAATGTGCGCGGCACGTTCAGCGTCACCAAGGCTTTCCTCCCCGGAATGATCGAGCGTAAGAACGGAGTCATCATCAACCTCGCTTCGATTGGCGGCATCGTCGCCGTCCGCGATCGCCTCGCCTATTGCGCAACCAAGTTCGCGATCGTCGGCCTCACCAAATCCATCGCGCTTGACCACGCCAAACAAGGCATCCGCTGCAATTGCATCTGCCCTGGCCGCGTCGAGACACCGTTCGTCACGGCGCGATTGAAGGAATATCCGGACCCCGTCGCCGCCTACAAGGAGATGGCTTCCACCCAGGCGATTGGCCGCATGGCGAAGCCGGAGGAGATCGCTGCCGCCGCGCTGTATCTGGCGAGTGACGAGGCTTCGTTCATGACTGGAAGCGAGTTCGTCATCGACGGCGGCTGGAGCGCCGGCAAGTAGTCGAAGTCAGGGATTGGTGGTGCGCAGGCGGTAGAAGCGTTGCGCTCCCGTGATGTTGACCACCACGTTCCCAGAGTTATGCGGCGCACCCGCCACCGTCTGCCACGCCGCCACGCCATCGATCGCGCTGAGAGATTCCAACGTGTGCGTGCGCCCAGCGCAGGGCGTGAACGTGATCCGCGCCTGAGTGCCACCGGCCAGCCGGGCGATTTGCAGCACCGGCGCGCAGATGTCCCCGGCTGTCACTTGCAGGTCCGCGAAGGCCACCGCGTAGCTGCCGCCCTCATTCGGAGCTCCACCGCCAATCGGCGCCACGAGAAAATCCGTGCTCAAGTCGGCACCGGTTCCAGCCTGGACGACAAACCGGGTCTGCCCCACCGCGAGGCCGCTCACCGGAATGCGCATCAGCTCGACGGGCGCGTTCACTCCCGCTCCGGGAAGATTCATGAAGGTGTCATAGACTCCGCGTCGATTGGCACCTTGCGTCACACCGAAGGAAGAAATCTGAGAGTCGTTGTCCGATGAAGGCTTCAGCATCGCCGCATAGTTTCCAGAAGCCGCTGCGCCGTTGGTGTTCAGCACATCAAGATACCAGGAAAAGATGCGGTCGGTGGTGGAGCGCAATCCCGGCACCACCTGGGCGAAGACGCGCAAGGTCGTGCTGCCGCCGGCGGGGATGGAGTTCGTGTCGAGACGCACGGTCACTGCGACAGCCTGCGCCTTCGCGTGCCTTGTGGAGCCAAGGAGCAAACCCAGTATCACCGCGCCAAGAAGGAAGGAGTTTCGTTTCATCGCTTGTGCCTTACGTCAGGTTGCGCCGCCGACCGCTGCTGGCGCGCAACTAATTTCAAAATCGGGCCGGTCGTTCCATCCGCCAGCAAGCTCACGTGGGACCGGTGCAAATCGAGGACGGAAGCACGTTGCTCGCTAAAAACAGAAGCCAGCGAAGAAATGCTCTCGGCGATAATCCAACTGACCGTGGTCACGCCCGCTGCCCTCGATGAAGCCCGGAGCGGTTTCACTGCGCTCATGGAATCCGACCTGTGTTCCAGTCCCGCCAATGAAGCGGCATTCCCCTGCACTGAGGACCTCCCGGTCGTCACGTCGCTCACATCCGCAAAGTGTCCCAGAGCTGCGCTCTCGACTGGAACAGTAGCTGATGCGGACGGCACAGGCTGCTCAAGCGTGGTTGATTCCGTCTGAACAGCGGCCGCCACTTTGACAGCCACAGCCTCAGACGCTGCACTAAACACTGCCGCTGCCGGAGCGCCTTGAAGGTAACCCGCCTTCACCATCTCCAGGTCAGCCGTCGTCACCTGGCCGTCGCCCGTCAGATCAAATCGCAAATCACGCAGACCCGCAGGCTTCAACAGTTCCTGGAAGACGGAGTAGGCGTCGAAGTCATTCGTGATGCCGTCCGCGTTCACATCCGAGCTCGCGGCCATCAACGGAGCCGCCAACGCAACGAGGTAGTTGCTGCGCACCACATCCACATCCGCCGACGTCACTTGACCGTCGCCCGTGAGATCCTCGTTCAAGTTCCGCGCGCCCGCCAGCTTCAACAGATTCTGCCAGACGAGATAGAGGTCACGATCGTTCGTGGTCGCATCGCCGTTCGCGTCGCCAGTCAACACGTGGAAGGACAGAGCGCCGTCCGTCGCCAGCGGCTTGCTGCCGGCATCCGTCACACCGGCCTTGAGCACCGTCAATTCATAGCGGCCGTCCGGCAGCTTCTGGCTGGGCAACCCGGGGAACGTGATCGTCGCGCGGTTCGTCACCGGGTCATAGGTCAACGCCATGTTCGCGGCGGCGATGTCCACGCTTCCCGTGAGGTAACGCAGCTTCACGTCCGCCAGCGTCAGGCTCGCGGAGACATTCTCGCTGAACTGGAGGACCAGCGCGTTCACCCGTGAGCGCTGGATGTTGCCGTCGTTGACCGTGATCGAGGACAGCACGGGCGGCGGGTTGAAGGTGACGTTGATGGCGATGATTTCAGAGTCCGTCTGCGCCGGCGCGTCGTTGTCCGTGACGATGACGCGCACGTTGTAAACCGTACCCGCCTGAGCGGCACCCGGAGTCCAGGTGAACACGCCGCCCGCCGTGATGCTCGCGCCCGCCGGAGCGCCAGCGCCGAGGCTGAACGTCACCGGGCCGCCATCCGGGTCCGTCGCGGTGGCAGTGAAGGTCAAGGTCGCGCCATCAGTGATGGTCTTGCCGCCAACCGTAGCCAGCACCGGCGTGCCGACTCCCAGATCCGCCACATAGGAAACTCCATTGGCCAGCTCGTTACCGGCTTGATCGGTAATCGTGGAACGCACCACGAGTTGATAGCGCCGGGCCAGAAGCGCGCCGGACAACGTCAGCGTGGCCGTCTTGGTGCCTGCAAAATAGTTCACCACGGTGATGCGCGCGGATTCGTTCAAGTCGTCGCCGTTGCCGAACACTTCATCCAGACTCGACGTGAGGCCGTAGCTGCCGAGATTCGTGACCGTGGCCGCGTTCAACAGCAGGTTCTCGCTGAGCACCACGACAAATTGCGTTGGGCCGGTTGCCACTGAACCCGAAGGCGTCACGGAAACCACGCCCGGAGCGGCCTGATCGATCTGGAAGCTGCGCACAAAATCACCACCCGCCGTCCCGTTGCTGTCGCCATCCAGCGCATTGCCCGCCTGATCCACGATGGCGTCCGTCACCCTGCTGATGAGCGTCAGGCGATAGAGGCCGCTCGCAATCGGTGCGGCGAGGTTGAGGCGCGCTTCCAACTCGCCCGCCGTGTAACCGATGCTGGTGATTTGAATCACCACGTCATTGCCATTGCCGAGCACACCATCCGGCCCGGACTCGATCAGCGAGTAGAGCGAGAGGCTGCGCGCGCTCACCGCGTCGAGCGGCTCATTGAAGCGGACCAGGATCGAGCTGAACCGCGCGTTGCTCAGCACGCCGTCCACCATTCCCACCGGCAAGAGCGCGGTCACGGTCGGCGGCGTGATGTCGTTGCTGCTGCCGACGAATTCATACGCACCGAGATCGTAGAAGCGATAGACGCCATTGCCCGTGTTCAAGGTGCCAAGGTCGTCGCTGCGCGCGATGCCGTCCGCGTCCAGAGCCGGTGCGACCTCGCTGTCCGCTGCGTCCACGACAGGCGAGCCGCGACGCAGATGGAAGTTGTCGTCCTGACCAAAGTCCGCGAACTGGCTGAACGGATCAGGCTGCTCCCAGCCAAAGATGTTATCACCGCCGTTGATGTCGATGAACAGCGGATCGACCGCGCGGCTGTTGGCGTCCTCGGTGGAAGCCGCCTGCCACGCGGCGAGGGTCGCGGAGTTCGGCTGGGCCAGCCACTTGCCAACGTTCGCCGCAGGCCGCGCCGGGAAGATGTCGTTGTAGTTGCTGTCAAAGCCCGTGACGTTCCCGATGACTTCGATGCCGAGGCCACCGTTGATGTAGATCACGTTGTTGAACAACTTCATGTTGTTGCCGTTGTTCTCAAACTTCACCGCGCTGCCGACCTCGTGATGCACGGTGTTGTTGATGATGCGCACGCCGGGCGTTCCGCTGGTGGCCGCCGCGCGGACGTAGATGCCGGAGTTGGTGTTGTCATACACCAGGTTGTCCTGAACCAGGGTGGCACCCGTGAAATTCGACACCTCGATGCCGCGGACATTGCCGTAAACACTGTTCGCACTGATGAACACGCCGATATAGGTGGTGACGATGCCGGCGCCGGTATTGCCCACGGCCCGGTTGTGAATCACCGAGCCGGTGCGGGCGTGAATGCCGTTGCCGTTGCGCTGCGCATAATTGTCGTGGAGGACCGTGTTGTCGCCGCCGGTGTTGATGTAGAACCCGTCGCCGTCGTTGAGCATCGCGGTATTGTCGTAGGCCTCCACGTTGTCATCGAAATAGAAGCCCTGCACGTCGTTGTCGTGCGAAAAGTTGTCATGGACACGTGTGCGCTCGTTGGCGTTGGAATCGCCGACGTAGAAGCCACGGTCGTTGTCCCGCGCGTCGTTATCGTAGATGTACGCCTGCGACGTGGTGATGGTGATGCCGTTGACGTTGTTGTAGGCAAGGTTGTCGTGGAACACCAATTCTTCGGCGCTATCGACCAGGATACCTTCGCCCAACTGCACGCCCACCTTGTAGGCACGATTGCCAAGGATGGTCATGCGATCGCCGCGCAGTTGGAACCCAGTGTCCTGATCCGTGGCGCTGCTATCCGTGGTGCCATAGGCCTCGTTGCCGGAGACAAGCACGTCGAGCACATCGGTGTTCACGTAGAATCCGCCCGTGGCGTTGTTGAACGCGCGCGAGGTGAAGAGCCGCAATCCATCCGCGTCATTCGCCACGAAGCCCCATTCGCCACCGGTCATCCCCAGATTGCGGAGGGTCACATTCTTCGCGGCGGCAAGCTCCACCGCATAGCGTCCCACCACCACGTTGCTGCGATCCAGCGTCGCGCCCTGCGCGGTGGCGATGCCGTAGCGCGATGCGATGCGATCCGCGCTGAGCGTTTTGTCGTAAATCGCCACCTCGTCCACGCTGCCCGCGTAGTAAGGGTCCACCGCCCAGTTGCTGCGACCGATAAAGTTGTTCGTGCGAAGCACGTCGCGCGGCACGCTCGTCTGGCCGGAGCCGACCAACAGGCCGTTCTTGTAGATGCGCGTGGAACCGGCCGCGTCCATCGTGATGGCGAAATGCTGCCAGCGATTCAACTCCAGCACGCCGCTGGCGGTGACCTCCGTGCCGGCGGTTGCCCCCGTATAAACGACGAACGACAGATCGTTCGTCGTGCTGCGACGATAGGCGATGATGTTGTCCGAAGCCTGACCCACGCCGAGCTCTACGAAACGATGGTAGCCGACAGTGCTTGTCGGATAAGCCCAGAACTCGAGGGTCAGCCCGTTCGGGAAGCTGTTGAAGCCGTCGGGCAAATCCACGTGGTCATTCGTGCCGTCCAGTCGAACCCCCGTGCTGCCGCTGAACGCACCGGGCTGGCTGAGCAACACGCCGTTCACATA
>CAMCCU010000105.1 GCA_945872975.1 Pedosphaera parvula Ellin514 | reverse complement strand
GACTTCTCCTACAACGCGGTGACGGACCCGGTTCACGTCCACGACTTCCAGGCGACGGTGCTGCACCAGCTCGGCATCGATCACGAGAAACTGACCTTCAAGCACCAAGGCCGGCGCTATCGCCTGACGGACGTGCATGGGAGCGTGGTGAAGGCGGTCGTGACGTGAGCGGGGCGCGGCATTCACGCCGCTTCATCGTCCGTTGCGACAATTACGTTGAAGCGGGCTGAAGCCCGGCTCCATTGATTCTTCCATTGACGCGACGGCGCGTGGTGGAGATTTTCTCCGTCTCTTTTATGGCAACCATCCAGCGTGCACTGCTCTCCGTTTTCGACAAGTCGGGTCTCGTCCCGTTCGCCCAAACTCTGGCCACGGCTGGCGTGGAGTTGATTTCCACCGGCGGGACGGCGAAAGCCCTCCGCGAGGCGGGGCTGAAAGTCATTGAACTCGCGGACTACACCGGATTCCCGGAGATGCTGGATGGCCGAGTGAAGACGTTGCACCCGAAAGTTCACGGCGGCCTGCTGCACATTCGCGGCAATGCCGAGCACGAAGCCGCCGTCGCCAGGCACGGCATCCCGCCCATCGATCTCGTGGTGGTGAACCTGTATCCCTTCGAGCAAACCGTGGCGAAGCCGAACGTGACGCTGCACGACGCGATCGAGAACATCGACATCGGCGGGCCTTCCATGCTGCGCAGCGCGGCGAAGAATCACGACAGCGTGACGGTGATCGTCGATCCGGCGGACTACGCGGAAGTCGCCGCGCAAGTTCAGGCGAACGGGAACACCACGCTCGAACTTCGCCGCCAGCTTGCTGCGAAAGTTTATGCGCGCACCTCAGCCTATGACGCCGCGATCGCTTCGCATCTCGCCAAGGTGTTCGCAGGCGAGAACGCTTCCGCATTGCCCCCTGCCCTCGGCATTCAAGCGAAGCTCGCGCAGCCGTTGCGCTACGGCGAGAACCCGCACCAAAAGGCCGCGCTCTACGGCGGCTTCGGCGAATTCTTCAAGCAACTGCACGGCAAGGAGCTTTCGTATAACAACATTCTGGATCTCACGGCGGCGGCGAACTTGATCGCGGAGTTCGACGGCGAGCGTCCGACACTGGCGATTCTCAAGCACACCAACCCGTGCGGAGTCGGTCAGGGAGCGACGCTGCGCGAGGCGTGGGACAATGCCTTCGCCACGGACAAGCAGGCGCCGTTCGGAGGAATCATCGCCGTGAACCAACCGCTCGACCTGGCGTGCGCGGAGGCGATCTCGGAGATCTTCAGCGAGGTCATCGTCGCGCCGGACTTCACTCCTGATGCAGCAGCTCTGTTGCAGAAGAAGAAGAACCTTCGCCTGCTCAAGGTGCTCAAGAATCCAGCGACGCCGGGAGCGTTCGATATTCGCAGCGTGGGCGCGGACTCGTTCCTCGTGCAGGAGCGGGACACGAGGCTCGTCACCGCAGTCGATGTGAAGATGGTGACCAATCGAAAGCCGACCGAGGCTGAAATGCAGGCGATGCTCTTCGGCTGGCGCATCGTGAAGCATGTGAAGTCCAACGCGATTGTCTATGCGGGCGCCGGTCGCACGCTGGGCATTGGTGCAGGACAGATGAGCCGCGTGGATTCGAGCCGCATCGCCGTGTGGAAAGCAGGCGAGGCGAACCTCTCCTTGAACGGAAGCGTCGTTTGCAGTGATGCCTTCTTCCCTTTTGCCGATGGCCTCATCGCCGCCGCAAAAGCCGGAGCGACTGCGGCGATTCAGCCCGGAGGTTCGATGCGGGACGAAGAAGTCATTGCCGCCGCCAATGAGCACAACATCGCGATGGTGTTCACGGGCCTCCGCCACTTCCGGCATTGAAACACTGACGACCGGGCGCCGAATCAAGACGCCAGCCAGTAGATTAGGGCGACTTGTCCGAGGCAGATCATGGCCAGGGCAATCCATGTCGTGACTTCACGAACGCGAAGTCCTGACTGCTGCGTGGCGCTGAGGCTGAAGCGCATCTTCACGGAGCCAATCTCGATGAGGTCGCCATTGCGCAGGATGGCTTGCTGAATCCTATCACCGTTGAGCAACGTCGAGGCTTCGACGGAGGATTTCAGAACGACACCTTCCTCAGGCCTGACGGAGATTTCCGCGTGTTCATCCCAGACGCCCGCATCGTCCAGCGCAAGCGCCGACCCAGGCGAGCGACCAATCCAGAAAGGAAAGCGGCGGGCGACCCAGGGGCTGCCCGCCTTCTTGCCGGAAAGAATGTGGAGCTGGACCACTTAGAAAACGCCCTTTTTCACGATGATGTGGTCGTTCGGATAGATCGGGAGATCGAGCTTGGGATCGTTGAGAGCCTTGTTGTAGTTGATCGAGAAACGCTGGCCGTTCTGACGGCGGAGCTCGATGTTTTTCTTGTTGGCGAAATCGGTGAACCCGCCGGCGTTGGCAATGGCGCGAAGGACCGTGGTCTCACCGAAATACGGCCAAGCCTTCGGCTGACGAACTTCTCCATCCACGTAGTAATAGCGCTGGTCAGCCTTCACCGTCACCGTGAGGTTTACGAATAGACTGGGCACGTAGGCATCGCGAATATCCTTCTCCAACTGAGTGGTGGTCTTGCCATCCGCTTTGACGTGGATGTTAAACGGCAGCGTGATCATCCCGCCGTCCGGAATATTGACCTCCTGTTTCAGAGGAGGGCGTTCGATGTCGCTGAAGCTGATCATGATCAGGTCGCCAACATGCAGCTTGGAGAAGCTGGGGTCGGTGACAGCATTGGTGGTTGAACCACTAATGAGCGAAGGCGTGTTCGTGGAAAGAGCATGCTGGCCGGAACTGGAGGTGGAACTGGTCTGGCAGCCGGCAAGGAGCGCCAGCGTGCAGAGGAGCAGGCTCCAGACGGAGCATCGTATGATTCGGTTCAAAGTCATAAACGTGATGTTGGTGGCGGTGGCGGTGTGAGCCAATGACTTTCTATCAAGACTTGGCCTCAAGGTCGGAATCATCCTTGGCCGGGCGCTTCTTGCTGGAGGACTTGCCGGATTCAGCCTCCTCGTTCTTCTCGTCATCGTAGTAATAGCCACTGCTGTAGTAGTAGTAATTCTCGTCGCTCGCCATGCTGATGTTATTGAGGACGATTCCCAGCAGGTTGCCACCGACCTTCTCGATCATCTGCTTCGCACGGATGGTCATCGGCTGCGGGTAGCGGCGGTATTGCACGACTTGCATCACGGCGTCCACTTCGCTCGCGAGAATAGAGGCATCGCTCACGCCCATGATTGGAGGTGAATCGAAGAAGACGTAGTCGTAACGGCGTTTCAAATCCCGGATCAGCTCCTTCATCTGCGCCGAGCTGAGGACGCCCATGGAGCTGCTGGGCAGCTTGCCGCTGGGCAGGAAGTCAAACGTGGCCAGCGGCGTGGTTTGAATCACTTCCTCCAGAGTGTTCTGCTTCAGCAGATAATTGGTCAGACCCACGGAGTTCGAGACCTTGAGAATCTTGTGAAGGCTCGGACGGCGAAGGTCGGAATCCACGATGATGACTCGCGAACCATTCTGGGCGAACACCGTCGCGAGGTTGAAGATCGTGGTGGACTTACCCTCACCCGCGCCGGCGCTGACTGCGGTGATGGTGTTGAGCTTGGGATCTTTCAACGCGAAGAGGATATTGGTCCGCAGGACGCGATACGCTTCCGCATGAGGGCTGTCGGCTCCTTCCGAGATGAGGTATCCGACATTCTGCGGGATGACACCCAGCACCGCCGCCTGCATCGCACGCTCGACATCGTCAATCGTCTTCACGCTGGTATCGAGATATTCGATGAAGAAGGCCACACCAACGCCCATCGCCAAGCCGACGACGACACCCAGCATGATGTTGAGAATTTTCTTGGGCTTGACCGGGCGCAGCTCCGGCTCTGCACGATCGATGAACTGCACAATGCCGTTCTTGGGAATTGCAGCCTGAACCTTTTCCTCAAGGATACGCGACTTGAGCTTGTCCCGGATGAGCAGGAGCTGCTCCAGCTCACGCTTCATCTGGACGTAAGGGGCGCGAGCGATGGCATTGGCGATGTCATTCGTCTTCGCCAAATCCCGTTCCAACGTCATGGTGTCCACCTGCGCTTTCTTGGCATCGAGGTTGACCTTGAGCCCGCGCATGATGCCGTCCACCTTTTCATCGACCTGATTGTTCAACGCGCCAATGGTTCCCCGGACACCTTTCACATCCGGGTGGTCCAGCGAAAAGGAATTGGTCATCTGCGCGAGCCTTCCTTCCTCGACTGAAAGTTGCTGGAGCAAAAGAGCCAGAAGCTGGTCGGGCGTCACCGTCAGGATGGACCGCTTGATTTCGACGCGTGTGTAGTTGGTGAGCTGGGTGTATGTGGTGTTCAGTTTTTCGTACTCAGCCCTCGCTTCGATACGAACAGCGTCCTGCTTGCGCAACGCCTCGCTCTCGACCGTGGCAACCGACATGCCCTGCTGAATCTCTACATCCGAGATGCCGAGCTGTGTCTTAAGGTTTTCCACATGCTTCTGAAGATTGGTGATCGCTGTCGTCTGGCTCACCAACTCAATGTTCAATGCCTCCAGGCCACGGGTTGACATTTCAGACCATAGATTGGTGCGCGACTGGCGATAGACATCGGCAATCTGGTTGGCAATGGCCGCCGCCTCGGAAGCGTCATCGCTGTATGCCTTGATTTCGAGCAAGCTGGTCCGGGGGGACTGTATGATGTCGATTTTTCCCTTGAGCATCGAATAAGTCGTGTCCATGCGGAGCGCGCCTTCCTTGTATTTCTCACCCCACTTCACGTTCAACTCGAGGTTCGTGATGACGGGATACAGGATCATCTTGGACTGGATCTTCTCGAACTCCGTCTGAATCCAGAACGCGAAGTCATAGGCGCTATAGCTCTGGCTCGATCCCTGGCCCAGATTCACACTTTGAATGTCTGTCACATCCCGCTGGATGGAAATTCGCGCCGTGCTCGCGAACGTCGGCGGCAGGATGAAGGTGACGAGTGCAGTCGTGATGGTCACCAGGAGGAAGACGGCGAGGACGACGGCCTTGCGAACCCGGATGATCCGCCAGTAGTCGAGAAAGTGCAGCTTCGCCTCTTCGGGCGTTTCGAAATTCTTTGTCGTTTCCATAATGCTCAAAATCTATCGGCGGCAAATGAGGCACGCCATCCGTTCATTCCTAATAAGTCGCCCGCACACCCAGATACACCAGGTTCCGTGAAAAATTTAGGAACTCCGAAAAGTCCCGTCCCGACACAAGCTGGCTCCTGACATAAGCCACGTTCGCGAAAAGGTGCTCCCGGATTTTATAGTCCGCACTCATGCTCATCGAATAAAAGTCATCGGAGCTACCGTCGTCCGGGCCGCCGTTGAAAATCGAACGCTGATACCGCAGATCAAGATTGCCAGTGATTCGCGACGTAATCTTATGAGAAACAGCCACGAAGGCACTGCCAGTCAACTGATCCAGCGTCACATCGCCGGACACTGCGGTTACATCGGCCGGATAGCGCTGCACGTTAGCTCCTACTTGCAGAGTGCTGCCCGGGAGATAGGTGTAAGTGGCGTTGATATCAATGTAAGGACTCAGACTGGATTCTCTGGCGTTGTAGTAATCCGTATATTGCAAACCAACCTTTGATGAGACGTCCAACTGTCGGCTCACTTCTCGCCTGGCTCCGACGTAGAGGTAATGGGAGCGGTTGTTTTTGATGTCGGCGTAGACCAACGGAGATCCGTCACCATCTATATCCCGGAATAGAGCTTTACCATAGGTGTACTCGGTAAACTCAAGTTGATACCCGGTGAAGAGCAACGTGCTTTCAGAGGAAAACCACCGCGCGTCCAAATGAAAAGAATGAGAAATCTTGTCAAGATAGGCGGAGTAGGAAATCGACTGGTAATCTTGAAGACTGCTTTTATAGCCTCCAAGCCAGCCAAACGCGGGCCTCATCAGCGCTGAGAGATCCACGGCAAGATCATTTCGAACATTGCTCGCGTCTCCGCGCCTGAAAACATTCTGGGCTCCACCAGTGAAAACAATCGGCTCATCGGATACGGCGAACCGGTCAGTCATATCCAGTTCGTAGCGCTCAGAGAACTTATGGTTCAAGCGCCCATCGAAAAGGTGCGTCTGATCAATTTTGTTGGCCACTCGCGCCTCATAGAAATCCATCGTCCAATCATACGAGCCACTGATCAAGGTTCTCGTCAGCGGAAGGTTGATGGAGACCCCGGGATGAAACTGCAGGCCGAAGCTGGACTCCTCAAAACCACTCGGGGAGTTGAACATGTTGTCGTCGTAAAAGCTCCGCAAAGAGCCCGAGACGATCCACCACTTGCTCACCTCCTGGGGCGTCAGGCCGGACACATTCGCCCCATAGAGCCCCACCGCACTCAGGGCAAAAGCCCCGGCGGCAACAACGGCTCTTTTCATGTTCAAATCACGATACTTCAAGAAATTCCAAATTCCGGCCCGGCAAATCGCCACGGTTTGTATGAACGCAGCATGGGCTTGTCAAACAGTTAATCCCGCCGCCAGGCACAGAAGAACTAATCGGCGCGATCGCCACTTTGCCTGAGCCTGCGGATAACTCTCCTTTGATTACTTTCAGCGGCTTCTGTTCAGAATCCGCCGAAAATACTTCACCCGCCACACCTGCCGCGCACTAAAGATTCTCCAACTGATAATCGTGAATCTTCCGATGCAACGTCCGGCGGCTCATCCCAATCCTCTTCGCCGCCATCGTCCGGTTTCCTTCCGCCTCCTTCAATGCGCGGACAATCAACTGCCTCTCCGCATCCTTGACCGTCTCAAAGGCTCCACCAGTCGATGAAGCCGCCGGGCCGGACATGCCCAACTCGGGTGGCCGCACGTAATCTTGCACATCCTCAGGCGTGACTCTGTCACCCCGGCAAAGCACGACTGCGCCCTCGATCGCCGCCCGCAGCTCCCGCACGTTCCCCGGCCACGAATAGTTGGTCAGCAACGCCATCGCCTCCGGCGAAATCGACTTCACCACCTTCTGGTTCTCCCGGGAAAACTCGCGCAGAAACGCCCCCGCCAGCAACGGCACGTCACTCCGACGTTCGCGCAACGGCGGCAGCTTGATCTCCACGACCTTCAGCCGGAAATACAAATCCTCACGGAACGTTCCGGCCCGAACCATCTCCGTCAGATTCTTGTTGGTCGCCGTGATGATCCGCACATCGGATGTCACCGTCTTGTTGGAACCCACACGTTCAAAAGTTCGTTCGCCCAGGAAGCGCAACAGCTTCACCTGGGTGCTCGCGTCGATCTCGCCGATCTCATCGAGAAACAACGATCCGCCGTTCGCCTCCTCGAACCGCCCGATCCGCCGCTCGTGCGCGCCCGTGAACGATCCCCGCTCATGCCCGAACAGCTCGCTCTCCAACAACGTCGCCGACAACGCGGCGCAATGGACCGTCACCATCGGCTGCTTGGCGCGCGGACTCAGTTGATGAATCGCCTTCGCGATCAGCTCCTTGCCCGTCCCACTTTCGCCCAAGATCAAGACGGTCGCAGCACGCGCCGGCGCGACTTGCCGGACCTTGTCGAGCACGCTCCGCATGGGCGCAGATTCGCCGATCAGATTCTCCAGGCCGAACTTGGAGTCCAACTGTTGCCGCAACGAAACGTTCTCCTCCTCCAGCGTCTGGCCCTTCAACGCGCGCGCGATCCGCATCTCCAGCTCATCGATCTGCATCCGGCCCTTGGCGAGGTAATCGTCCGCGCCGCTCTTCATCGCCTGCACCGCGACCTCCTCCGATCCGTACGCCGTCATCAAGATGCAGATGGGGGGCTTGGAAAGCGACTTCGCTCGGGCGATCAATTTCATCCCGTCCTCATTCGGCAACCGGAAATCCGTCAGCATCACATCGAAGCGTTCCCTCTCCAGCAGCGTCATCGCCGCCGCCGCATCCTCGGCGATGTACACGTCATAGCGATCCTCCAACGCCGCCCGCAATCCCTCGCGCGTCGGCTTCTCGTCATCCACGATGAGGAGCATTGGTTTCGTCATGGCCATCGCTATTTCAGAGTTCTAATGTTCAATCGCTGTAAGGTCGGACGGTAGGAGAAATCCAGCAAAGCGCAAATCAGTCGTGCCGCGCACTCAACAGCCTCGTCCGGCGTTCATAGAGCGGCAGCCAGATGCGGAACGTCGTGCCTTTGCCCACATGACTTTCCAAATCAATCCGCCCGCCATGATCCCGCACAATCCGCTGCACGATCATCAACCCGAGGCCCGTGCCCTTCTTCTTCGTCGTGTAGAACGGCTCGAAGATGCGGTTGATCTGTTCCTGCGGAATCCCGCCACCCGTGTCCGCGATGCTCACCACCACGCCGTCCACCCCGGAATCCGTCTGCACGCTCAGCACGCCGCCCTTCGTCATCGACTGCGCTGCATTCTTTACCAGGTTCACGAGCGCCTGCTTGATTTGCGCCACATCAATCGGGCTCGCCGCCAGCTGCCTCGCCAGCCGTTCCTTGATCACAATGCCTCGGTTCTCGATCTCCGGACGCAGCAGCTCCAGCGTCTCCTTCACCACATCGTTCAAAGACGCCATGCGAAGCTGCGGAGCCGACGGCCGGATTGCCTGCAAGAATTGCGTCACGATATAATCCAGCCTCGTGATCTCGCCCTTGGAAACCGCCAGATACTTCTCCAGCTTCTGCGTGATCTCCACCGCCTCGCCGCCCAGCGAATCGGCCTTCGTCTTGCGACCAGATCCAGAACTCGCGCCCGCGCCCGGCTCACGCACCACCGCGCCGAGCTTCTTCAATTCCCGCTCCATCAACTGGAGGTGAATGTGCAACGCGTTGAGCGGATTCCCAATCTCATGGGCGACACTGGCGGCGAGCAAGGTGAGCGCCTGGATGCGCTCCGTCTCAATCGCTTCATTCGTCTTCTGCCGCGCCTCGGTGGCGTCGTGGAGAATCAGCGCCACGCCGGAGCTTCCAATAGCTTCACCATCGAGCGGCGCCGCGTAGAGGCTGATCAGGCGCGGACGTGGATACTCGATTTCAAACTCATGCCGGGTCACGCGAATGCCGCCCGACTTGTCAAACCGCGCCAGCTTCTCCCAGTCCAGATCCGGCAGGAACTGATTCACGTGCTGCCCTTCGGAGACACCTTCCTGCATCCCCAGCAAACGGGTGACCGCCTGGTTGAAGTAGAGCACGCGGCCGGTTTCATCCGCCACCAGCACGCCGTCCTCGATGGTGTTGAACAGCGTCTCCAGGAACGAACGCTCGCGCGCGAGCCGTTGGACCACCGTCTGCAAGCCCTCCTTGTCGAGCCGCCCGATGCGCCCGAGAACCTTGTCGAGAAAACTGGATTTCGAAGGAGGCATGATGTCAGCGCAACCGGGATGAGAAGAGAGCGCGAACGCCTAGAACCATCTCTTCTTCTTGAACCACCACCACATGAGCGCCGTGGAGATCACAGTGATGGCGATGGCCAGCTCGTAACCGTACGTCATCCGCAGCTCCGGCATGCTGTCGCCGAAGTTCATCCCATACCACGTCCCCACAATGGTCACCGGCGTCGTAATCAGCGTGATGAGAGTCAGCAGCTTCAAGACATCGCCCGTCTGGTTCGACGACATGCTCAGGTAGATGTGGAGCAGCCCGGTGAGCGAGTCCGTGTAATTCTGCGCCAGCTCGCCAATGTGGAACAGCCCGTCATACACATCGCGATAATAGGGCACCAGATGCGGACGGATGAGCTTGAACTCACCCTGGGCGAAACGGGAAAGCACCTCGCGCTGCGGACCGATGATCTGCCGGAGATGCAGCACTTCCTTCTTAATCTGAATGATTCTGTTCAGCAGCTTTGGCGACGGATGCTCGACGACCTCCTGCTCCAGCTCGGCAATCTCAAACGCCAGTTCATCCAGCGCCGGCTTGTAGTTCTCCACGATGCCGTCCAACAACGTGTGCGCCACGCGATCCGGCGCGCGCGCAATGTGGACCGAGCTCTTCAAGCAACGCTCCTCCGTCTGCTGCACGCTGCGCAGCGGCACTTCATGGAAGGTCACCAGGAAATTCTTCCCGAGAAAGAAGTTCAGTTCCTTCGTCGCGAACACGCCATCCTTCCGGCTGTAGTCCACCGCATGGATCACCATGAACAGGTACGGGGCGAACTTGTCCTCGTCCTTCGGCACATACTCCTCGACCTTTGGCGATGGGCTCACCGAGACGCAGTCCTCGATCGACAGTTGGTGGAAGTGAAAAATGTCCTCCAGCACCAGTTTGGACTCCTCCGCCGTCGGCTTCTCCAGATCAAGCCACAGGAAGAGATTGGTATCCGCCAGCAGCGTCGGCATGAGAAAAGTCTCAATGTCCTTGCTGTGCAGCTTGCCTTGAGTTGTGAACGCGAATGAGCGGATCATGGTTATGTCAGCCGACGCGCCCGGAACCACTCATCCTGCAACGCCAGCGGCGTGCGCGAACTCTAGGACGCCATCACCTCAAGGCAAGATTGATTGCTCCCCTCGCACCAAACGGGCTCATCCACGCTGCCTGGATGCGTCCATTGCCGAATCCTCATTCATTCCGCGCTCGCGTGCGTCCGCGATTCCGGCCAGTCTTCGCAGCAAACATGAGCTCTGGATTCTCCAGGCGCGGACTCTTCTCGCTCTTCGCCCGCCCGCTCAAGGCATCGGGCGAAACCGCGAGGGCCGTCGGCAACGCATTCGCTGGAACAACTCCGGCGGAAGCGCCGCCTGCCGCCCCGCCGGTGCCGATGGTGGCGATCATTCAAGGCCGCCATTGCCTCGCGCTGGAATCGTACTGCTCCGTCTGCATCGAGCGCTGTCCCGAGCCAGGCGCGATGAACACCGTGCAAATGATCCCTATGATCGTCCCTGAGATCTGCACAGGATGCGGCATTTGTCAGCAAGTCTGTCCCGCACCAGAGAACGCCGTGCTGATGCTGCCGCGCCGAACCTCCCCTGCCCCGCCGGACGCTTGAACCGGGCAGGCGACGACCACGCCAAATCGGCATTCAACCGGCATTCCACGCGATTTCAAAACGATGCTTGACGCTCTGTCCGTTTCTGATGACATCACTTCACATGAAATTGAATTGGATACTTTCGCTGGCCCTGGTCGTTGCGGCATTCGGTCTGTCCGGCTGCGTCCAGACCGTGGACGGCCGTCATCGCGCCGGCGTGCCTCTGATGCGCGACCAGGTCGATGGCCGCTATGACCGGACGCCCGCCGAGCTCTGGGCCGCCGCCAAGGACGTGCTGAAACACCAAGGCACGCTGCTCAGCGAAGACACCCTCAAGAACGTGCTCGAAGCCAGCGTGGACGAGCGCCGCGTCTGGGTGAAGGTGGAGGAATTCGACACCAAGACCTCGCGCATCATCGTTCAGGCCCGCGGCAAAGCCGGCGGCGCCGACATGGAAATGGCCGCTTTCATCGACAAGCAGATCGCTGTGCGCCTCGCCAGCGGCAACCTGACTCCCGCCACGCCGGTTAAACGCTGATCGCGCTAACTGCGCCTCGGGCCTTTGAGTCCGATGTCCTTTTCGTAAGAGCCAAGTTTCACGACCTGGCTCTTTTCTTTTCCCTTCAGCTCGAGCCGCAGCAAATCGATCCGCTGCTGCGCCATTTGAGCCGCCGCCAGCTCGGGGAAACGATCGATGACGCGCTGCAAGGTGGCGTGAATCGTATCGTAGTCCGCGCCGTTCCGGAGCTGGATATCCGCCATCACATTCAGCCAGCGCGCCACCTCTTTGCCCGGCTGATTCGGCGCGGCCACCAGTTGCTCCAACTGCTCGATCGCCATGTCGGGACGTTGATAATGTTCGGCGTAAATCACCGCCAGCTTCTCTCGCGCCTCGTTGTCCGCCGGATGCTGCTCCAGATGTATCACCAACTGGCCGGCCACCTCCGCAGGATTGGCCTCGGGCCGGAGAACAGCCATTGGATCTTTAAGCAAACCGATATCCTTGATCCCGGCCCGCATCGCAATCGGCCGATGCTCATGAGCCGCCAGCAGCGTCTCCTTGCTCGCCAGATGCGCGATGCGTTGCGCGGCGTATTGGGCCTGATCAGTGTTCGGCAGGCGCACAGGAATCTGCTCCAGCGCGGCGCGGGCGGCATCGACGTCCTGCACCTTGAGATGCCAGTCGGCCAGCGCGTTGAAGGCGTTGGCAATCTGCGGCGCGGAATGGCCGGGCTGCGCGCACAGCCGGTCAATGGTCAACTGCGCCGCTGGAATATCCTTCAAGTCGTCCGCCTGAATATCCGCCAGCATCATCTGCCCGGTCACGTCCGTCGGAAACCTCTCAAGCTGCTGCTGAATCTCATAGATCGCCTCCTTGAACTTCCCCTGCTTCCGCCGACCAATTGCCACCGAGTAGAACGGCTCCGGTGCCGGCGGCTCGCTGCCGCCCGTGAACAAGCTGCCAATGATGTCACTCACCTTGCTAATCAACGCCGGCACCCAGAGCACGGCGAACATCAACCCGAACACCGCGCCCGCCAGCACTCCGGCGATCTTCTCCCCCGGGCCCGCATCCGGACCAATCAGCCAGTTCAGAAACGCGTAGCCGCCTCCGATCATCACGATCGTAAACACCCAGCGAAAGATCAGTGCCGCCGGATCGAAGCTGTTCTTGAGCAACCGCCACAGAATCCACACCACGCAGGCAATGGCGGCCAGCATCACGAACATTCCCCAGGCGATACGCAGCATCATCTCCATGATTTAGTCCTTCTTCCGGCTGATGCGATCGGGATGCCGCGCCCGGCTCATCGCCGTGTCGTAGCTGATCGCGCATTTGCAGTAGAGATCGTAGAGGCAATTATCCATGAGCATCATTCCCTCCTTCGCCGCCGTCTGCATCGTGTTCTCGAGGAAGTGCAGCTGGTTTTCGCGAATCAGATTTCGCACGGCGTTGTTCGCCATCATCAACTCGTAAGCCAGCACACGACGTGTTCGGTCCGCGCTCGGCAGCAGATCCTGCGCGATGATTCCCTGGAGCGAATTCGCCA
>CAMCCU010000104.1 GCA_945872975.1 Pedosphaera parvula Ellin514 | reverse complement strand
GCGAATCGCTGGGGGAGCGGGCGCTACACCGCGATGGAGCTCAAGATCATCCAGGAGGTCACCACGCTGACGGTCTTCAGCGGATTTGCCGTGGCGTATCTCGGCGAGCGGATTCGTTGGAATCACTTCGCGGCGTTTGGCTGCATCATAGGCGCGGTGGCGTTCACCTTCCTGCCCAGATCGGATGCGGGCGGAGCGGCGGGCAGAACGGCGGCGGATGTGGATGCGGGCGCGAAAGCTTCGGAGGCTGCGGGTGGCTCCGGGAAATTGTAAGCGCCCATCGCCCTCGTGAATTCCGGGCGTGACTTGTGACTGATTTCCACAGCATTGTCTCACCCATGAGATGTGCTATTTCCATCAGCCCGCCCGAGGTTTTGCACGGAGTATGACCATCGAACAACTGTCGGCAATCTTGGGCCAGTTCGGTTGTCCGGAAGCCCGGGTTTCCGAGATGGCATCTCAATTGGACAAGCGCGCCACCCAGTTGGCGCAGGCGCAGGGGCGCAGTTACGAGGAGTCGCTGGCGCATCTCTTGAACCTGATGAAGCAAGGCTGGTCTGCGAAGGAACGGGGTTTGTAACCACCGGCCCCGATTAAACACTTATATGCTCAAGCCATGGCTGCAAACCAACTCGAAGGCTCTTGGAGACTATCGAATCTTTAAGGTGCGTTCGGACGAGAAGATCTCGCCACGGACCGGACAGAAGCACGATTTTTTTGTCATCGAATGTTTGGACTGGGTGAATGTGATCGCGGTCACTCCTGACCAGCAGTTGGTGATGGTGGAGCAGTATCGCCACGGCTCAAACACGGTGGAGTTGGAAATTCCCGGCGGCATCATGGACGCGTCGGATGCTTCGCCGGTGGCGACGGGCGTCCGGGAGTTGCGTGAGGAAACTGGCTTCGAGGGCGAGCGAGCGCGTCCTCTTGGAAATGTTTTCGCGAACCCCGCGATCATGAACAACACCTGTCACACGGTGATCATCGAGAATTGCGCGCTCAAGCATTCCGTGGAGTGGGACAGCGGCGAGGATATGGTGACGCGCCTGGTGCCGATCGCCGATCTCGCGGGTCTTGTTGCCACTGGGAAGATTCGTCATCCGCTGGTGGTGGTGGCGTTGTACTATTTTGAACTGGAGCGGCGCAACCTGAGTTAACCGGGCGCATTGGCGTTGCGTTTGGCGACCCGCGTGGCGGTTCTTCGTGGCGCAGGTTTCTATCGCTTAATCGTTTGTGTTCGTCCACGCTGGAGGTTTTATGAGCGATGCGTCGCGCATCCTGAATGCCAGTGGAGACAATGACCTGAAGGTCGCGGAGGAGTTATTGCCGCTTGTATATCAAGAGTTGCGCTCCTTGGCCGCAAGCAAGATGGCGCAGGAGCAGGCTGGGCACACTCTACAGCCCATGGCGCTCGTGCATGAAGCATGGCTGCGTTTGGTCGGTGGAGGCGAGAAACGATTTGATGGCTGTGGACATTTCTTCGCAGCGGCGGCGGAGGCTATGCGCCGCATTCTTATCGAGCGGGCTCGACGCAAGCAGACGGTGAAGCGAGGGGCGGGTTTTGAGCGGCTTGATTTGGAGCATGCGGATGTTGCGATTCACGCCAGCGACGAAACGTTGCTTCTGGTCAACGACGCGCTCGACAAGTTGGCAAAGGAGGATCCTCGGGTGGCTGCGTTGGTGAACTTGCGCTTCTTCGCCGGGATGACCAACGAGGAGGCCGCAGCCGCGCTGGGTGTGTCCGTGCGCACGGCGAAGCGTCACTGGACGTTTGCCCGGGCCTGGCTCTATGACGAGATTCGTCGTGCCAGCGATTCTGCATAGCATGGCGCGAAGAAATTGGCCCTTTTTCTGACAAGATTTCGCATGTTGGGACGTGATCGCTGCCCGCAGTAAGTTTGCTAGCTGTGCTTCCAATGGATAAGCCGTTCAAAACCGTCCGCCAGATCTTCGACGAAGCGTCCGAACTAAGCGACAAAGCTTCGAGCGAACGCTTTGTGGCGGAGGCATGCGCCGGGGACGATTCCCTGCGGCGTCGTGTCGAAGAGCTGCTGCAGGCACACGACGCTGCTGGCGGGTTCATGCAGGGGACGCTGGATGGCAGGAAAAAATCAGATCCGGGGACAACGACAGAATCCATTGGGCCATATCGCCTCATTGAGAAGCTGGGCGAGGGCGAATAATCCATCGTCGCCGGATTCCGCGCCACGGAGCCGCCACGACTGATCTCCGCCGTGCGGGGCGACCTCGACTGGATCGTGCTCAAGGCGATCGAGAAGGATCGCGCCCGACGTTACGAGAGCGCCGGCACGCTCGCGGTCGATTTGCGGCGGCATTTGGATAACGTACCGGTCGGCGCGCGTCCGCCCAGTGGCTGGGATGCGTTTCAGAAACTCGTCCGCCGCAACCGCACGTTTTTCTTTTCGGCCTTCACTGCGGCGCTGGCGCTCGTGGTCGGCCTCGGGATTGCCACGGAGATGTTCTTTCGAGAACGCGAGGCGCACCAACGCGCCGTCGATGCCGAGCGCACTCAAACCCAATTGCGTCGTGATGCGGATGAAGCGCGCGAGATCGCGCAATCCAAAACGGAGGAGTCTTGGCGCCAGTTGGTGCTCCTGAATGTCAGCAGCGGGAACAAGCTCGTCGCGAACGGCGACCACGCGGCGGCGTTGTTGTGGTTCGTGGAGGCGATGCGACTGGAACAAGGCGACGCCGCGAGGGAAGAAATTCACCGGCGACGCATTGCCGCGACGCGGCGATTTATCCCCCGGCTTGTGCACATCGGTTTCATGGACCACTTCGTGGCGCTGGCAAGTTTCACCGCCGACAGCCAACGGGTCGTGGCCATGCGCGACGACGGGCGGGGCAGCGTGTGGGATTTCAAAAGTGGAACCACGCTGGAAAGCCTCGTTCCGCATGCTTCAGAACTGTTTCAACGCATCGTTTCCAAGGAATCCGCGGTTCCCGGAGTCACTGGCATTCCGGAATTTCCCGGCGAGATTCCTCAGGACCGATCGCTCATCGAGTCTGCCCAGGGACTGGTCGTGCATGACCGGTATTGGAATACCAACGGAACCCGGCTCTCCGGTTCCAAAGGGCCCTACCTGCAGACGCTCGTTTCCAGCGACGGAGAACGCGCTCTGGCGCTTCAGCGGGACTACAGGCTTTACCGGTGGGAGCTTTCCTCGGGAGAGCCTCTCGGTTCGCCCATGACTTTCCCCGGGACCATCCACCGGCTCAGGATGTCCCGCGATGGCAGCGTGTTTGGCGCAACGGTCGGCCAACAGCCTTGCGGCCTCGGAGTGTGGGAGTTCGCCACGGGCCGGCAACTGATGTCGCTTCATTCACCGCTCGGTGACCTCTTCGATTGTCAGCTCAGCCCGGACGGGAAACGGATCGCGGTCGCCAGCTGGGATGGTCTTGCCCGCATCTACGATGTCGCCACCGGCCTGCCAACCGGCGACGCGATGCGCCATGCGCGTGGCGTGGGACGATCGATCTTCAGCCCGGATGGACGAAAGTTCGCCACGGCGAGCTGGGACGGCACGGCGCGACTATGGAACCCGCACAATGGCTCACCGGCATCTCCGTGGCTGCATCACGCCGGCTACGTGGCGGTCGCGGCGTTCAGCCCGGACAGCAAATGGTTGCTGACCGGGGGACAGGATGAATCAGTCCGTGTCTGGGACCTCGAAACCACCTCGGTGGCGCGGCACATTTTCCGTCATGACGGCCGCGTGACTTTTGCGGGCTACAGCCCGGATGGAGATCGCATCGCCACCGCCGGACGGGATGGCTGGGTAAAAATCTGGGATCGTTCCACCGGCGCTCTGCTGGCGTCGAACCGCGTCGCCGTCGCCATCTCTGCCGGTCGGTTCAGTCCGAGCGGCCGCCAAATCGCCCTCAGCTCAACCAACGGTGCCGTTACCGTTCTCGACGGCCTGACGGGCACAGTCGTCCATTCGTTTGCGGCGCACAGCAACGTCATCGCGAGCTTGGATTTCAGTGCGGACGGAGCGCGACTGTTAACGGCCAGCTCCGACGGCAGCGCCGGAATCTGGGATTCGTCCTGCGGAAAGCTGCTGGTCCCGCGATTACGCCATCAAGCACCGCTTCGAGACGCGGAGTTCAGCCACGATGGCAAGCGCGTGGTCACCGCCAGTCGCGATCGCACCGCACAAGTTTGGGATGCGGCGACAGGCGAACGCGTCGGCCAGGCGATGAAACACGTGTGCGATGTGTATTGGGCGTCGTTCAGCCCGGATGGGAAGCGGGTGGTGACTGCGCCGTCCGACATCAGTCAGTTGTCCCGTGAGGCACGCGTTTGGAATGCGGAGACCGGCGAATCCGTCGGCCCGCCGCTGGCCCATCGCGATGGTGTTTTGTTCGCGACCTACAGTCCGGACGGCCGCTACATCGTCACCGGCAGCGAAGACACGACGGCCGTGGTCTGGGATGCGGCCACCGGCCTCGCGGTCACGCCCCCACTGCGCCACTCTTCCTACATCTGGCACGTCAGCTTTAGTCCCGACAGCCGTCTGCTGCTCACCGTTTCGATGGACAAGACCGCGCGCGTTTGGGACACCGCTTCCGGCGAAGCGGTCACGCCGCCGCTCGTCCATAACAACGAGGTCAAAGCCGGCGACTGGAGTCCGGACGGTCGTGAAGTCATCACCTATAGCCCGGACGGAACCGCCCGCGTCTGGGACGTCTCGCCGACGTCAGAGCCGCTCCACGAACTCCAGCGCGAGGCCGAGCTGCTCTCCGCGAATAAACTCCGGCTCGGTCTCGGCATGGCTCCCTTGTCCGTCGCCGAATTGCAGGAACGCTGGCAGGCATTCCGTCCGCGGCCGTAGTTTCAGGGTTCTTCAACCCACCTCCTGAACCGTCCTCCAACGCGAGAACCCCCGTTCTCCGCCTGATTCGCCGTCCCATTCTCCCGGCCAAAAATAATTTTCTCCTGCGTGGCCCTTTTTTGTCCTCGTTCGCGCATTGGAGGAGTGATTACCGAGATGAGATCGAAATTCATGGCCTGGATTGCCCTCGCCTTCATCGCCGCCAGCACGCCGTCGTGCCGCAAAAGCGCCGAGAAGGATGCTGTCGTTTCGTCTTCACTCTCCACCACGGCGGTGGCGAGCGTCGCTGGTCAGGAAATCTCGGAGGAAACCTTGCGGATCGAACTGCGGCGGCGCTTCGGACCCACGCCAGTCGAGACAATCACGCATGAGCAAAAGCTCGAGATTCTCGAACGACTCGTCCGGCAGGAAGCGATTTACGCCCAGGCGAAGGCCAGCGGGTTCGATCAATCCACCGAAATGCGGGCGCGCATCAAGAACCTGATCATCGCGCAGTTCCGGGAACAGCGTTTCACGAACGCAACGCCCGTTGTCAGCGAGCTGGAGATTCAGGCCGCCTACGAAGCCAGCGGCGATCGCTTCGTTCAGCCCACGTCATTGCGGGGTGCGATGCTGTTCATCGCGCAACCTGCGAACGCGTCAGCAGAGAAGAAGGCTGAAACAAGGCGGCGCGCTGAATCGATCCTCGCCGAAGCACGCGCCGGCGATGGTCTGGCGTTTGCAGAACTTTGCATCAAGCACTCCGACGATCAGGTCACACGTTACAAGGGGGGCGACCTGGGCTGGTTCTCGCGGGGTGCCTCGGGGGTGGAACCTGCGCTCGTCGAGGCGCTGGAGAAGGCCGCGAACGTCGGAGACTTTGCCCCGATCATCGAAACGTCGCGCGGCTATCTCATCACGAGGCTTATGGAGAAGCGTGAGGCCACCCGAAAGCCACTGGCCGAGGTGAAGGAGCTCTTGCGCCACCAGATCGCTCGCGACAAAGCCGCGCTGGCGGAAGGCGACTTTTACGCGGCCGTGAAGCGCGGGCTCGACATCCGCATCGATCAGGCGCGCGTCGAACAGCTCTCGCTGCCCACGCAGAAGAACCAACCGCCCCGGCTGCCGGGTGTGACGATGTCTGACACTCCTTGAACCAGGATTTCCATTTATGAAGACACTGCTTCGTTTCCTCCTGCTGACGCTGCTTGTCGCCTCCGCGAGCGCGCAGACGGTCACGCAAACCTTCCAGCTTCGCAATGGCTGGAACTCGATCTGGCTCGAGGTCGAACCGACGAATGCGGAGATCGCCCAAGTCTTCGCGAACCTCCCAGTGTCGAGCGTCTGGACGTACTTGCCGGGTGGGACCGTGGAGTTCATCCAGGATCAATCGGAGGAGCTTTTTAACCAACCGGGCTGGCTGCCGTACTTCCCGGCGTCGCGACCCGAAGGATTCCTTACGAAACTTTACACAGTCAACGCGCTGCGCGCCTATCTCGTAAAGATCACGAACGGTCCGCGGACTCTGACCATCACGGGCCGCCCGGTGGTGCGGGCGCCGAAGTGGGTTGGGGATTCGTTCAACCTTCGTGGTTTCCCGGTGAACCCGGCGCAGTTGCCGACCTTCGCCACTTTCTTCGGCCCTTCGGCGGCACACTCCGGCCAGCGCATCTATCAGCTCCGCGACAGCGGTCAGTGGACGCTGGTGAACGCAACGGACACGATGAAACATGGCGAGGCGTATTGGTCCTTCTGCAACGGCGCCTCGACCTACCAAGGCCCGCTCGGGTTCACGCTCGAGCCCGGCGACGGCCTCGACTACGGCACGTTGCTGAATGAGATCATTCAGCACTACAAGAACGAGTCCGGGTCCGCGCGCGAGATTTGCCTGCAGGACCTCCGTGCCGGCGCTTCCACACCGCTGTCGTATCAGGCCTTTGTCAGCAACCGGCTGAACTGGATCAATCTCCCGGCACCGTACTGCTTCACGCTGGATGGGAACGAGACGCTCGACGGCTTTCTGGCGATGCGCCGCAAGGATTTCGCCGGCACGAACTACGGCTCCGTGCTCGAAGTGAAGGATGACATTGGGACGCGTTATCTGGTCGCAGTCACGGCTGGTAAATTGACGGCGGCCCGACGTGGCCTTGACCTCGGTGCGCCCACGGGCGGCGCAGAACTGACGGCTGGCTTGTGGGTCGGCACGGTGACGGTGATGAACGTGAACGAAGTGAACTCGTCGCAACCGGCCCGGCTCACGCCAACGCGATCAGGTTTCGATCTGCGCATGCTCGTGCATGTTGATGGCGGCGGGAAGCCGTTCCTTCTGAAGAAGGTCATTCAAATGTGGCAGAACGGGACCACCACGAATGATGCGGCTGGTCGCACGGTGACCGACAAACCGGGGCGTTACGTCCTGCTCACCGATGATTCGCTGCTGCCGCAATACAGCGGTGCCTCCATGCGCGACGGCGTCTCGGTCGGCCGACGCATCAGCACGGTGGATTACGATTTCGCCGGCGGTTCCAGCAACGTGCTGGCGATGACCGGCGGCTTCGGCATCGGCAACACCGCGCGCGCTACGCTGGTGCTGGAACCGGATGCGCCGACGAATCGGTTCAAGCACAAGTATCATCCGGACCACGACAATCTCGACGCGACGTTCACGAACTTCAAAGCCGAGGCCTACCGCATCACGCGTCAGGTGGAACTTCAATTCACCGCGCAACCTCCCAGCGCGCTGGAGAGCGCGTCCGCTGCGATCGAATACGGCTATTCCGTGCTCGGCGGCGTGTATCGTGAAACTGTCTCCGGCCTGCACCGCTCCAACATCGTCACGAGCGGCACCTTCCGCCTGACGCGCGTCAACAACTCTCCCGTGCTCAACCAGTAATCGGCGAGTCCCCATTTCAGAACCCTTTACCCGTTCCACGATATGCGCACGAAATCTCTTCAACAAACCGGAGCGACAACGGAGACCGGCCTGCTCGCCAAACTTTGCCATTACGCGCTACCGCTGGCGCTCGTCGCGAGCTTCGTCCACCAGGCTGCAGCACAGTTCCCGACTACGTTCGGTTAGACGAATGATTTCAACAGCGTGCCCTCGACGAACCTGACGCTCACCGGCACGGCATCCATCAACGGCGGCTACCTCAAGCTCACCACGCAGACTCCGGGCGGCCAGACAGGCACGGCGTTCATTGATGGTGTTCCCCCGGCACAAGGCGTGCAGTCGTTTGCGGTGAGGTTCAAAGCAGCGCTTTTCGGGGGCACGATTCCTCCGGCTGACGGTTACAGCTTCAGCCTTGCGACGGCAGCCAGCACGCCGGATACGGTGACGCCCGGCGAAGATGGGCTCGGAATATCCAGCGGGCTCACCATCTCGTTCGACACATTTGATAATGGCGCCGACGCGCCGTCCATCAGCGTCCTATGGAATGGTTCGGTGGTCGGCGAACAACCGATTCAGGTTTCCACCGGCTCCGGCGGACTCAGCGATCCAGCGGCGCGCCTCCGCGATGTTTTGATTCGAGTCGATTCGGACGGCACCATCGACCTCGATTATGCCGGCACGACGATCTTCAACAACCTGCCGACCGGTTATCAGCCCGTCTACGGAGGCCGCTGGATCCTGAGCGCCCGCACGGGTGGCTTTACCGACAATCACTGGTTCGAGGATCTGAACATCGCCGCCGCACTCACACCCCGCATCATCCAAGGCCGCCTCATCGCCGGCCTCGTCGGCGTCACCAACTCCCCCGTCACCGCCGTGCTGGGACCGGTCGAGGGGCCGGGGCTGATTCCTATTCCCGACAACGGCACGATTGAATCCACGAACGTGGTCAACGGCCTTGGCTCAATCGGCGTCGCGAAGGTTCGCGTCAACATCACCCATCCGTTCCGCGGCGATCTTGAGCTCACGCTGCTCCACCCCGATGGAACGCAGGTCCGGCTCAAGGACGCCAACGTGAACGACGACGGCGCGGACTGGATGGCCACGTATTCGACGACCGACGGCACCGGCAGCGCCCTTGCCGCGCTGTTTGGCAAACCCCTCGACGGCGCCTGGCGTCTGCGTGTGCGCGACGCTTTCCGGCAGGACATCGGCACGCTCAATAGTTGGAGCCTCGGCGTCGGACCCGCGCCGGTCTTCTCGGATGCAGCTGGCAACTACGCCTTCACGAACCTGTTTACGGGCACGTTCACGGTGCAGCCGGAACGCGCGGGTTTTGTCTTTGATCCGCCGCTGCAAGTCGTGCCAACGGCGGGATTCGGCGTGAACTTTGAACTGGAGTCCGCGTTCATCGCTGGCCGCGTTCTCGGTGCGGGCGGCACGGGCATCCCGGGCGTGACCGTCGGTGGCAGTGGCTTCAGCACCACCACGGATGAGAATGGCGACTATCGTCTCGCACCTCTGGGCCCGGGCAGTTACACGCTGTCCGCCTCGCTCGCCGGCTACGGCTTCACGCCCGCCGGCGTCAGCGCCAGCTATTTTGCGACGGACATCAATGGATCCGGCGAGATGATCGGGCACATCACCACCAACGGCGCCGGCGGCGCCAGTGCGCGCTTTGCGGGATTCCTCTACGCGGACGGCCGCGCGGTGAATCTGCAGAGCCTCTTGCCGCCGAATGCAACGGCGCCGATTGAACCACGCGCTCTCAATGAGTCGGGCGACATAGTCGGTCGCGGCCCGAAGCCCGGCGTCAGTGGACTTCACGCGTTTGTGATGCGGCGGCAGGTGTTGGTGGGCCGGCCGCTTCCGCCGCCGCTTGCTGCGATTAACCCAGTCACGGGTAAGGCGTTTCAACCGCCGCAAGTTGAAGCGGTCGACGGCACGCCGCTGGAACAGGCCGCGCTGGCATCGATTTGGAGCGATCTCGATCAGAAGCTCTTCTTTACACGACCGATCGGTGCCCGTGTCACGTGGCTGACCACGGCGAATCTCGCTGACACCAACGCACCGGCCCCGGTGGTGCGCGTGATGCGCGCTGTGTTCCCGTCGGATCCGCAGATCCACGTCGCGGGTGCGCCGGTCGAAGTCGAGCCGCTCTCCGCATCCTCACCTTACCGCGCGATCGCGATGAGTTACTCCACGGTTCCCGGAGTCACCTACGATGCGGGAAGCAAGCAGCTCGTTGCCAACCTGCCGGGCTTCACGGTCATTCGCTATCTGATCGCGCCCGAGGCCGCACTCGGTTCGTCGCCCGACACTTTGACTCACTCCAACTACTTCCAAGTCGTGCGCACGGTGGCCTGGAATGACCCGCTCGCTTTCCTCGATGGGTGGCCCGCCACGGTCGGCACGCCAGTCTCCGACCCGCGCGGTCCAAGCGTCGCGACGAACTCGCCCAAGAGCGGCTGGGTGGTGAATGCGCTTTCGCCTTACGATGGCGCGGGTGCGGACGCGGCCCATGACCGCGCCACGCAAACCGGCCCCATCATTCCGGTGAACAAGGATGCGGCGTCGGCGAGCGACGACTTGGTGGTGGCGTTCTACAAGCGGAATCCAGTGACTGGTGCGCTTTGGCCGGACTTGCCGGCGCGTTTCAACATTGCGTGGCCCGTCGTGAATCCCACGACTGGCGAGGTTGCCGATTCGCGCGGATGGCGCATCTACAAGCCGTCTGCTGCGGGATTGAACTCCATCACGCTGGGCGACGGCGCGGAGACGAGCCTGTTCACGCTGATCGATAACTGGTTCGTCGTGCGCTATCGCGGCTACAACGTCGCGGGTGCTACGAACTGGAGCAACTGGGTGGGTGATCCCGCCAGCACGGCGCAAACCCGCGCGGCCTTCGCGCCGGGTTGGGTGAAGCGCGTGATCGAAGGCATCAATCCCTTCGAGGCGCGCACGACCAACTTCCACGACAACGCCAGCCTGACCTAAGCGAGCATGTTGATTCAGGCGGGTGAGCGTTACGAAGGCGACATTGCGCTGAACCCCGATGGTACTAGCGTGAACAGCGTCGGCCTCATCGAGGTATACTCGACGGTGCTCAATCGCGGCAAACGACTCAGCATCGAAGGGTTCCCGCCCGTGGGCAACGATCCGGCGAACAACGCGCTGCTGCTCGCCGCCTCGCGGCTGTCCGATCTCTACATGCTGCTCGGCAATGAGGCGTTCTCCGACGCGCAGGATCCCACGATCGGATTCTTCTCGGATTCCCTCGAGTTCGGAACCGTGGGAACTTCCATCTTTGCCTTCCAGAACCAGCTCGATTCGTTGCTCGAAGAAGAGCTGGCGTTGCTGCGCGGTCGCGATGACAGCGCGTCGGGTGTCGGCGCGAAGCCGGTTTAGAACCGTCTGCTCTGGAACTTCACCGGAGCCGAGGGGGAGGTCGCGTATGAGCGGGTTTACAATGTCGGCGATGTGAATCTCAACGGCGTGTTCAACGAGGACGATGCCCGCTTTCTCTTCCCTCAAGGTCACGGCGATGCGTGGGGCCATTACCTGACCGCCGCGAAGACTTACTACGATCTCCTGCGCCACCCGCGCTTCACCTGGATTCCGCGCTCAGAGAATGTCCTCGTGGCGGGAGTCGCCGTGCAGGTCGATTTTCTCGATGAACGGAAATTCGCCGCGATGGCCGCCGCGAAAGCCAAGGCGGGCGCGGAGATTGTGGATCTCACTCATCGCTCGAAGTACGTGGATAATCCCGAAGGCCAGTATCAGGGCTACAAGGACACTGATTCCGATCGGGCCTGGGGCGTCACGGAATGGGCGCGTCGGGCAGGGCAGGGCGCTTACTTCGACTGGCTGACGGCCAATGCGATCCTGCCCAATACGGATCCGAACCCAAACCACGTCGGCATCCAGAAGATTGACCGGCAGACCGTGCTGGAGATTGAGGAGATCGTCAGCCAGCACCGCGAGATTCAAACGCAGTTCGATCTCGCCGCGCGCTATGTCTACCTCGTGGCCAGTGCCTACGACTACGAACTGAACTTCCTCGGCACCGACAACCGCGCCGGCCGAGACTTCTTCACGGACATCATTCGTCAGCGCAGCATCGGCCAGGTTGCGGATGGCTCGCCCGTCACCGGACGGAGCGGTCTCTCGGATCCGCTGGCCCGCCTGAAACAAAACTTCGATGTGCTTGCGCCGCGCTTCGGATTGAACAATCCGCAGCTGGAACAATCGCGTTTCTCGTTGCGGCGCGAACTCTTCCGCGTTCGCGACCGCGTGGTTCCCGATCTCGGCACGGACGGCATCGCCACTACCGCCGATGAACTTGCGGCCGAGGCCGAGGCTGAGGCGGCGAACGCCATTTCGGATGACAAGTGGCGGAAGATTCTCGCCGGAGCAATCGTTCCCGATCTCTGGCAGGTGCCTGAGTTCCGTCGCTACTGCCGGCCTTTCGCCCCCGAGCCAGCGGGACCGCAACCTGGCATCGTGCTGCGGTTCCCCACGACGGTGACGTTTGGGTTGAACTTCTTCGGGCGTCCGCTCGGCGGCGGCGACACGGCGTATGATCCCAGCCTCTTCTCCACGAAGATCAACGCGGCTGGCATCTGGTTCAGCGATTACAACGGCTCAGGTCTGGCCACCGCGCCGCGGGTATATCTGTTCCCGACCGGCATGGATGTGCTTCGCTCGCCGACCGGCAACACCCTCGCGACCCGGGAATGGCGCGTGGTGGATCAGGCGATTCCCGCGCCTTTCCCAATCGGCGCGAATGACCTCGATGATCCGACCTGGATTCCGGTGAACGATTCGCTGGCGGAAAGCTTCGCGCAGATCCGGCGCTTCTCGAGCTTCCGCGCCTACCACGACAACGGCGTTTACGATGACACCGAAACCACCAAGTCCAGCCGTCTCGTCGGCCGCAGCGTCTGGAACACCGACTGGGTGCTGATCATTCCCGGCGGCACGTTGTTGAACAATCCGGAGCAAGGCTTGGAACAGTTCATCGACGCCGTGAGCGACATTTTGATTTCGCTCCAGAGCTACTCTTACTCCGGCGACTGAGTTGCCTGGCAAACATGACACTTCAACCCGGGCTCAATCCTGAAACTATGAACAAACAGCAATGGCAGTTCACCGCGAGTCGCGCTCGCCTCGGTGGAAAACGTCTCGCCCTCCTGATTGCATCGTGCCTGTGCGCGATGCCGGTCCGCGCCGAGTTACCCGCCCCGGACAACATTCTCTACGGCACCATTACCATAGGCAGCCAGCCTGTGGCCGAGGCTGACACAAATGTTGTAGTCGAGGCGCGGCGGACCGCTGGCGGTGCGGCAATCGCCAGTTAT
>CAMCCU010000103.1 GCA_945872975.1 Pedosphaera parvula Ellin514 | reverse complement strand
TACGTCGTGGATGCCGGCCTAGCGCGTATCAGCCGCTACAATCCGCGCACCCGCACGAAGCGTCTGCCCGTCGAGCCCGTCTCGAAGAGCAGCGCGAACCAGCGCAAGGGCCGCGCCGGCCGCGTGCAGGACGGCATCTGCATCCGGCTTTATTCCGAGGAGGATTTCGAAGGACGCTCGCCGCACACGCAGCCGGAGATTCAGCGGGCGAACCTCGCCGAAGTCATCCTGCGCATGAAGGCGTTTCATCTCGGCGCCATCGAGACGTTTCCGTTTCTCAATCCGCCGACGCCCGCCGCCATCGACAACGGCTACAAGCTGCTCCAGGAACTCGGCGCGCTCGACGAAGCACGTGAGCTCACGCGCCTCGGTGAACAGCTCGCGCGTCTGCCCATCGATCCCACGCTCGGCCGGATGCTCCTGCAATCACAGGCCGAACACGCGACGCGTGAACTGCTCATCATCGCCGCCGGCTTGAGCATTCAAGATCCGCGCGAGCGTCCCATGGAACAGAAGGACGCCGCTGCCGCCGCGCACAAGCGCTTCAGCGATCCGCGCTCGGACTACCTCACGCTGCTGAACATCTGGAACGCGTTCCACGAGCAGTGGGAAAAGCTGCGCACGCAAGGTCAGCGGCGGAAGTTCTGCAAGGCGCACTTCCTTTCCTACAACCGCATGGTCGAGTGGCAGGATCTGCACGGGCAACTGGAGGACGCGCTGGGCGATCTCGTGACGGTGCGTCTCAACGAAAGCAACGCGGCCTACGACGCGATCCATCGCTCGATTCTCACCGGACTGCTCGGCCACGTCGCGCGGCGCGAGGAGCGGAACACTTACAAGGGCACCGGCAATCGTCCGCTGGCGATCTTCCCTGGGTCAGGATTGTTCGACCGGAACGAGAGACAAAACCCTCGTAGCAGCCGACGTGAGGAGGCTCATTCATCTTCGGACAACAAGGCCCGTACTCTCCAAGAACCTCCCGGTCGTAGCCGCCGAGGTGACGAGGCGGACGCTCGCGGGGCACAACGCACTCCGCCTCCTCACGTCGGCGGCTACCAGGTTCAAGGAGGGAAGGCGGACCAGCCTCCGGCGAAAGCTCCATCACAACCCCAATGGATCATGGCGGGCGAAATCGTGGAGACCTCGCAGGTCTTCGCCCGCACCATCGCCGGCATCGATCCGATGTGGATCGTCGAGCTCGCGCCACACGTCTGCAAGCTGACCCACAGCAACCCGCAGTGGATGGCGACGAAGGGCAGCGTGCTGGTGGACGAGAAGGTCACGCTGCACGGCCTGGAAATTCACACCCGCAAGGTGGATTACGGAAACATCAACGCGAAGGAAGCGACGGAGATCTTCATCCGCGCGGCGTTGGTGGAGGAGAACTTGTTCCCGGCCGCCGACAGCCAGAAGCGCCGGCCGCCGGAATCGTCACAAGGCAAACCCACCAGCCGCGAGCTTTACGAGTCGGTGGACGAGGAGCGTCCGCTGCCGCCGCAATACCGCTTCGTCGCGCACAACCGCGCCGTGCGCCAGAAGATCGCCACCTGGCAGACGCGTGTCCGGCGTCACGACCTGCGCGATGTGGACCATGCGATGTTCGACTTCTACGCGAAACGCATCGAGAACATCTCTTCACTCCACGAACTCAACCGGCTGCTGCGCGACTGCTCGGGCGAAACGGACTTCCTCTGCGCCACTGAAGCCGATCTCGTCGGCGACGCGGACCTCAGTTACGACGCGCACGCGTTCCCGGACAACGTCACGCTCGACCAGCAACCCGTCGCCCTAAGCTACGCCTACGCGCCCGGTGAGGATTGGGATGGCGTGACCGTGAAGCTCCCCGTCGGCCTCGCCCAGACCATCTCGCCCGCCAGCGTCGCGTGGGCCGTGCCTGGTTTGCGCGAGGAACAAATCGCCGAACTGCTCCGCGCCCTGCCCCGCACCATTCGCCGCGAGCTGATGCCGTTCCCGCCGAAGATCGCCGAGATCGCGCGCGACTTCCGACCGACCGGTCCGTCCTTCCTTCATGATCTCGCGAAGTTCATTCACCAGCATTACGGCCTCGCCATCTCGCCCGCGTCATGGCCCACCGATGCCCTGCCCGCGCATCTCCGGCTGCGTATCGAAATCGTCGGGCACGACCGCAAGACCCTGAGCGCCGGACGTGATCTGGACGCGCTGCGGCAACAGCTCGAAAAGCCGAAGGCCACGCCCCTCGGCGAAACGCCCGCGTGGACCCGTACCGCCGCGCAATGGGAACGCGCCGCGCTCACCGGCTGGACCTTCGGCGATTTGCCCGAACGCATCACGGTGAGCGAGAGCAACGCCCTGCCCGTCTATGCGTGGCCCGGACTGCGCGTCGAGGATGGCCATGTGTGCGTGCGCCTGTTCCCCGGTGCTGAAGCCGCGCGCCGCGTGAGCCTCGCCGGCTTGCAGCGTCTCGTTGAGCTCTCGTTGCAGCGCGACCTCGGGTGGCTGCAAAAAGATCTGCGCGCGCTCGTCAAATTCGACCTGATGCTGGTTGGTTGGATGACGGGAGATGAATTGCAATCATCCGCCTTCAAGAGCCTCAAGCGCCACGTCCTGCCCGGCGAACTGCTCCCGGCGCTGACGCAATCGCACTTCAACGAAGCAGCCGAAGAAGCGCGCCGAAGAATCCCCGGTGTCGCGCAGCAGCTCATGGATCGGCTCACCACCATTCTTCCGCTGCGCCAGGAAGTCGCGCGCCGCTGTCCACCGCCTCCGAAGCCCGCCGCGCCGCAGAAGCTCACTGGCTTCAGCCAGCTCGGCGTCGCGCCTCCCGCACCCGCTGCGCCGGTCCGAGGCTACGCCACCATCGGCGTCGATCTCGCCGCGCTGATGCCGAAGAACTTTCTCGAAACGATTCCCTTCGAGCGCCTGACTCATCTGCCGCGTTACCTGAAGGCCATGCTCACCCGCTTCGAGCGCGCCGCGCAGAATCCGCTCAAGGATCAGGAACGCGCGCGTCAAGTCACGCCCTACCTCGACGCCCTGCGTTCCGTGCAGCCCGGGGCAAACACCTCCGCCGAGACGCGGGCAAAAGTGGACGAGTTCCGCTGGATGATTGAGGAATTCAAGGTGTCGCTCTTCGCCCAGGAACTCGGGACCGCCCTCCCGGTTTCGCCCAAGCGCCTGGACCTGCATCTGCAAATAGTCCGCCAGTCCGCCTAGTTCGAATCACTCCACCAGCATCGTCGCCTGACCCTTGCCGAATGCAGGGCGGGAAAAAGTCCCATTCAAGTTTGAACCATTTCTTGCCGCTACTAGACTAACAAACGTGAACTGGCTCCGGACCATCTTGATTCTGCTGCTCGCCGCCTTGTGGGCACCGGTCTCGATCCATTGCCAACTGGAGCAACTCCCCGCGCTGGAATTTCTCTCCTGCTGCTCCCACGACGCCGCGGAGGACTCTCATTCCGGCAAAGGCTGCGCAGAAGACGACTGTGCGACGGACGCCTGTTCGGTCGTTGAATCCGGGTTCTACAAGATCGAAGACCACGGCGTCTTGGTCGCACCCGCCGGCTTCAACCCATCGACCACGCCCGCCTGGCTGGAGCCGTTGCTCCCCGCCGAATCTTCATCCGCTTCAGCCTCCCTGCCTGAGTCTCAACATTTACCCAGTCACGACCGTCCATGGCAGTTCTCCACGCGAACGGCCCTTCCCGCCCGCGCTCCTGATTCCGCTTCATAGGGTCCCTCACCGGACTCCTCTCTCGCCGTGGTGCCGCACAAGGCACCTCTCCCGTTGGTCCTGAATTAACATTGGTTTGGTGTCCATTATGAAGCTGTCCCGTTATCCGTGTCTGATCCGAATTGCGCCCGGAATTCTCCTCGGCTGGAGCCTCGTCGCCTTGGGTGGAGCTGCTCCGCTGTCGCTGGAATCGCTCGTGTCCGGAGTGCTGAAGCAGAATCCCGAACTGGAATTCTACCGCGCCGAGATCGCCGCCGCCAAAGGGGAACGTCGCGATTCCGCCGCCCTCCAGAATCCAGAACTCTCCGCCGAACTTGGGCGCAAGCAGGTGCGCTCGGGCGGATTGTCAGATGAAGGGCTCGCGTGGTCCGTCAGCGTGCGGCAGACCTTTGAATGGCCCGGCCGACTTTCGCTGCGCAAGGCCATCGCCAATCAACAGGTGCAACTGGCGGACCTGGGCTTGCGCCAGTTCGAATCAGCGCTTACCGCCCGCGCTCGCACGCTCGGGTTTCAGTTGATCGCCGCTCGTGAGAAGGCTTCCGCCGTCCGCGAAGTCGCGGAACGTTTCCAGCAGCTTCGCGAGGTGCTCGTGCAGCGTGATCCGGCCGGCCTCACGCCGCTGCTGGAGACGCGCATCATCGAGGCGACGGAACTGACGCTTCATCGTCGCGCCAGTGAAGCCGCACTCGCGGCCCAGTCGGCCTTGCTCGAACTCAATCAACTGCGCGGCGCGCCCTGGGAAGACTCCATCGCCATGGACTCCGTTCAGTTCTCATTCACCAAACCACCCGTGCGCGCCGCCCTGCTCGCCGCCGCGCGCACGAATAATTTTGAACTGCGGATGCGGCAGGCTGAACTGGAGCAGCAAAGCTTCCGCGTCTCGCTCGCACAGAAAGATAGCCATCCCTCGGTGACCGTCGGGCCGTATTTCTCCCAGGAGAAAGCTGGCGACCGGGAGCGCCAGATCGGCCTGAGCGTCTCCCTCCCTCTGCCGTTGTGGAATCGAAACAAAGGCAACGCACAAGCCGCCTCCGCCCGCCAACAACAGGCCGAAGTCTCGTTGCTCGTCACGCAAAGGGACATCGAACGGCGCGTCGTGGAAGCGGCCCTCACTTACGAATCCAAGCTGGCGGAGATGGAGAAATGGCGCAGCGATTCGGTTGATGAATTTCGCAAGGCCGCCGAGCTGGCGGATCGCCATTACCGCCTCGGCGCGGTGCCGATCGGCACCTACGTCGAATTGCAAAAAGAATATCTCGAAGCCGTCGAAGCCTTGCTTGAAACGAAGAAGGAGGCGCTTGATGCGGTCGTGGCGCTGGAATGGATTGCCGGACTGCCAGCCTCGCTCGTGACCATGTCTCCACTCAGCAAGGAGGCGAAGCCATGAACAGACTATTCGTAGTTCTCGGTTCCTCGTGCGTGTTGATCCTCGCCAGTTGCGACAAGGAGGACGCCGCACTCGCCCGTTCAACGGCGACGGAAGAGCTCACCTCGGTCGAATTCAATCCGAAGTCAGGCTTGCTGATCCCTCCCGCGACGGCAGCCTTCATCGACGTGAAGACAGAGGATGTGGGCGAAGCATTGATCTCAGGCGAGATTGAACTTTCAGGACAGGTTTACCGATCCTCATCCGCCAGCCACGACAAGACCCTCGCCAGCATCACGCTGAAACAAGACGTCGCCGAACGCATCAAGCAAGCGGGGACCGGGCACCTCGCCGGAACCGGCCAGACGTTTCGCGTCCTGCGAATGGAACAATCCATCACGAGCGCTGACGACCGCGAACTGCTCATCAGCATTGATGATCCAAACCGGACCTTGAGCTCAGGCGAGTTCATCACGGCGCGGTTCACCATCGGCTCCGCCAACCCTGTCACTGTCGTGCCACGCGAGGCTCTTCTGCAAACCACCGAGGGCGATTTCGTTTATGCCGTCAACGGACAGCGCTTCGTGCTCACGAAGGTCAAGCTGGGTGCTACGAGCGAAAAGCAGGTGGAGATTGTGGATGGCCTTTATGCCGGCGACAAAATCGTCGTGCATCCCGTCATGACGCTGTGGATGACGCAACTGCACTACGTCAATGGCGGCGACGCGTGCTGCATCGTGAGCAAACCCAAGGAATAGGCGAACCTCATGCTCGACCGCATTCTCGAATTCTCCCTGCGCCAGCGCGCGTTGGTCATGCTGGCCACCTTCATCCTCGTCGCCGTCGGCGTGTGGTCGGCCTTGCGGCTTCCGCTGGATGCCGTGCCGGACATCACCAACCCACAGGTGCAGATCAACACCGCCATCAGCGCGCTCGCGCCGGAGGAGATTGAGAAGCAGGTCACCTTCCCCATCGAGAGCGAGATGAGCGGCATCCCCGGCATGGTCGAGCTGCGTTCGCTCTCCAAGTCCGGCCTGTCGCAGGTCACGATGATCTTCGAGGACGGCACGGACCTCTATCGCGCGCGGCAGCTTGTGAGCGAACGCTTGCAGCAGGTCGGCGAAGAGTTACCGCCGGGTCTCACGCCCAAGCTCGCGCCCATCGCCACCGGCCTCGGTGAGATTTTTTACTACGGCGTGGATTACCAGCGCGACGCGACGAACAAGCCCGCCACGCGCCGCGAGCAGTTGATGGCGCTCAAGCTGATTCAGGATTACCAAATCAAGCCATTGCTCCGGCAGACGCGCGGCATCGCCGAGGTGAACACCAGCGGCGGCTACGAGAAGGTCTATGTCATCCAGCCTGACCCGGCGCGGCTGATGAGCGCGGGCCTCACGCTCACGGAACTCAGCGACAAGCTCGCGGAGAACATGCGCAACGCCGGCGGCGGCTTCGTGGAAATCGGTGGTGAACAAATCACCATCCGCGCGAACAGCCGCGTTACGCGTGCCGAGGAGCTGGCGCTGCTCCCGCTCAAGTTCGGCGGCGGCGTGAAGCCCTTGCTCGTCGGCGACGTGGCGACGGTCGGCATCGGCACCAGCTTCCGCACCGGCGCGAGCACCGAGAACGGCGAGGAATCCCTGCTCGGCGCCGCCATTATGACGGCGGGCGAAAACTCGCGGCTCGTCTCCATCGCGGTCGGCGCGAAGCTGAAGGAGATTCAGGCGAAGCTCCCGCCCGGCGTCGAGATTCGCACGCTCTACGACCGCAGCGACCTGGTGGACCGCACCATCCGCACCGTGGAGAAGAACCTCGCGGAAGGCGCGCTGCTCGTCATCGTCGTGCTCTTCCTGCTGCTCGGCAATTTTCGCGGCGCCCTCATCGTCGCGGCAGCGATCCCGCTCTCCATGCTCTTCGCGATGTCGGGCATGGTGGCGCTGCACATTCCCGGCAACTTGATGAGCCTCGGCGCGATTGACTTCGGCCTCATCATCGATGGCGCGGTGGTGATGGTGGAAAACATCCTGCGGCATCTCGGCGAGAAACAACACAAGCTCGGACGCCCGCTCACCGTGGAAGAGCGCGCCCGCGCCGTGCTAACCTCCGCGAAGGAAGTCGCGCGCCCGATGTTCTTCGGCGTGGTCATCATCACGGTCGTCTATATTCCCGTGCTCGCGCTGCAAGGCATCGAGGGCAAGATGTTCAAGCCGATGGCGCTCGTCGTCATGCTCGCGCTCGGCGGCGCGCTCGCGCTGGCGATGACGCTGATGCCCGTGCTGTGTTCGTTCGCGCTTGGCGGCAAGATCAGCGAGAAGGACAACTGGCTGGTGACCGCGACCAAGCGCGCCTACACGCCGCTGCTCCACTTCGGCCTTCGCTTCAAATGGCTCGTGGTGCTGCCGCTCGTCGCACTCTTCGCATGGTCGATCGTCCTGCTCACGAGGATGGGCCAGGAGTTCATCCCCAAGCTCGACGAAGGCGACGGCATCCTCCAGCTCGTCAAGACGCAGAGCGCGGGCTTGCAGGCTTCGATTGAGATTCAGAAGCAGTCCGAGCGCGTCCTCATCGCCGACTTCCCGGAGATCAAAATCATCTTCTCGCGCATGGGCGCGGCGGAAATCGCCACTGACCCGATGGACCCCGGCGACGCCGACACCTACATCATGCTCCAGCCGCGCGAGACATGGCGCAAGGTGGACGGGAAGCTCATCACCAAGGACGCACTCTTCGAGCTGATGCAGCAGAGCCTCGCCCGCAAAGTCCCCGGCCAGGCCGCGCTCATCAACCAGCCGATCCAGATGCGCTTCGATGAAATCATGGCCGGTGCGCGGGCGGAACTGTCGTTGAAAATCTTCGGCGACGACTACGCCACGCTGGAAAAGCTCGCCGACGAAGCGCGAGAGATGTTGCGTCGGGTTCCCGGCGCGGGCGACGTTGAATTCGACAAGATCGGGCGCACGCCGCAGCTCGAGATCACGCCCGACCGTGCCGCGCTCCGTCGCTACAATCTTCACGCCGACGATGTGAATCGCGCCGTCGAGACCGCGCTGGCCGGAGCGGAAGTAGGCTTCCTGCAAGATGGCAACCGCCGCTTCCCCATCGTCGTGCGACTCGCGGAGGAACGGCGCGGCAACGTGGAAGCCATCCGCCAATTGCCCGTGGGCACGGATGGCGGCGGGTTGCTCACGCTCGGCCGCATCGCCACCATCTCGAACATCACGCAGGTCGGCACCATCACGCGCGAGAACGCCCAGCGGCGCGTGGCGATTCTCATCAACGTGCGCGGGCGCGACACGGCGGGCTTCGTCGAGGAGGCGACGGCGAAGCTGCACGCTCAGTTGAAACTGCCGGAGGGTTACTACGTCGAGTTCGGCGGACAGTTCCGCAACCTCATCGAAGCGAAGAAGCGGCTCGCCATCGTGGTCCCGCTGGCGCTGGCGCTCATCTTCGTGCTGATTTACCTGAGCTTCGGCAGCGTCAAGCAGGCCGCGCTCATCTTTGTCTGCGTGCCGCTGGCGGTCACGGGCGGCATCTTCGCCCTCGCGCTGCGCGGGATGCCTTTCACCATCAGCGCCGGGGTCGGCTTCATCGCGCTCTCCGGCATCGCAGTGCTCAACGGCATCATGCTCATCAGCTTCATCAACCAGTTGCGCACCGAAGGGAAGAGCCTGCGCGACGCCGTGGTGGAAGGCACCTTGACCCGACTTCGTCCGAAGCTGATGACCGCGCTCGTGGCCAGCTTTGGCTTTGTGCCAATGGCGCTTTCAACCAGTGCGGGCGCTGAAGTGCAACGTCCTCTCGCCACCGTCGTCATCGGCGGCATCATCACCTCGACCTTCCTCACGCTCGTCCTGCTGCCCGTGCTCTACGAGTGGCTGGAGGGAAGAAGCTCGAGCTCCATCAAGAACACGCAACACCAGAACCAGAGTTGTTGACTCGTCATTTGTTTCACGTATGAATCCCAACCTGTGATTCGGCTTCGTTCAATCGTGGCGCTGCTGCTGGTGGCCTTCTGGCTGCCGGCTTCATCACACGCGCTGCTCGAATATGTCGGGCTGATTCACGAGCATCACGACGACCACGACGACCACGACGCGGAATCGTCTGGCTCGCACGAACATGATGCCGACAACCACGACGCTGCGGACGGAAAGTATGCGCCGTCATCCACTCTCGTCAGGGTTTCTCCGCCTGACGCAGTCGCGTCGCCATTGCTGTCTTGCGGTCTTGGTTTGAATTGGACTTCCGAAATCCACGTTGATCCGCAGCCGTCTGGACTTGCGCCACCAGGCACTGCACCGCCATTGGTGCCGGCTGGCTGGCAATTTCTTTTTCGCGCGGCGCTTCCGGCCCGCGCTCCCTCGTTCGCTTCTTAACGGTCTTCGTTCCGAAGACTGCCCTCCCTGCTGTTGGCGTGTCTCCATGCCGGTTTCACTTTTGTCTGAGTGTCCGAATCGTTCGTGAAAGAATTATGAAAAGAATTTCCCTGTTGAACATGTGCCTGACCCTGCTGGTGGCGCCAGCTTGCGCGGCTGAATCCACGGTCACCAATCAAGTTTCCCTTGATGCGCTTGTCTCGGATGTGCTGGCGCACCATCCCGAACTGAACTTCTACCGCGCGGAGATTGCCGCTGCGAAGGGGGAGCGACGCACGGCGGGCACGCTGGCGAATCCCGAAGTGTCCGCCACGCTCGGCAACAAGCGCGTGAGCGGCTTCGGCGATGGCGTGGCGTGGTCGGTGTCCGCGCAGCAGACGATTGAATGGCCGGGGCGCGTGCCGTTGCGGAAGGCGATTGCGAATCAGCAGATCAAGCTGGCGGAACTTGGCCTGGCCCAATTCAACGCGGCGCTGGCGGCGCGCACCCGCGCACTCGCGATCACGTTGTTCGCGGCCCAGGAGAAAGCCGCCGCGACGCGTGAAGTCGCCGACCGCTTCCAGTCTCTCCGCGAAGTGCTGGTGCAACGCGATCCCGCCGGGCTCACGCCCACTTTGGAGACGCGCATCATCGAAGCCACGGAACTCACATTGCACCGGCGTGCGAGCGAGGCGGCCACCGCAGAACAAGCCACCTTGCTTGAACTGAATCAACTGCGGGGCCGGCCGTTGACGGAGACGCTTCGCTTGCAGCGGCCCGCACTCAGCCTGCCGCCCGCACCGGACACGGTTGCGCTCCAGGCCGCCGCCCTTACGAACAACTTCGAGCTGCAAATGCGCCGCGCGGAGTTGGAGCAGCAAGGTTTCAAAGTCTCGCTGGCGAAGAACGAGCGGAACCCGGCCTTCAGCGTCGGGCCTTACGTTTCCCAGGAGCGCACGGGCGACCGCGAGACGCAGATTGGTGTCGGCGTGACCGTGCCGCTGCCGCTCTGGAGCCGGAACAAAGGCGGCATTGAAACAGCCAGCGCGCGCCAGCAACAGGCCGCGACTTCCATGCTCGTCACGCAGCGGCAGATCGAGCGGGAAGTGGCGGAGAAGTCGATGCGCTATCAGGCGAAGCTCGCCGAAATGGGCAAGTGGCGTCCTGATTCCATCGAGAAGTTCCAGGAAGCAGCGGCGCTCGCGGACCGGCATTACCGGCTCGGGGCGGTGCCCATCGCCACTTACGTAGAACTGCAAAAGCAATACCTCGAAGCCGTCGAAGCCTTGCTCGACACGAGGACGGAGGCGCTCGAAGCAGGGCACCAATTGGAACTGCTCACGGGCGTCTCGCTTTCGATCACCAGCATGCCTGCGATGGAGGAAAAGAAATGATTTCTGCCATTCTTGAATTCTCCCTGCGCCAGCGCGCCGTCGTCTTGCTCGGCACGGCGGCCCTGCTGGGCGTGGGACTCTGGTCGGCCCTCCACCTGTCCATTGACGCCGTGCCGGACATCACCGGCGTGCAGGTGCAAATCAACACCGAAGTCTCCGCGCTCGCCGCCGAGGAGTCGGAGAAGCTCGTCACGCAGCCCATCGAACTCGAACTGGCCGGTCTGCCCGCCGTCGAGGAAATGCGTTCCATCACCAAGTTCGGCCTGTCTCAAGTGACCCTCCAGTTCAAGGACGGCACCGACATCTATCGCGCCCGCCAGCTCGTGGCCGAGCGGTTGCAGGGGGTGCTGGAACGGCTGCCCGCCGGCGCACTCCCCAAGCTCGCGCCCATCTCGACCGGTCTCGGCGAAATCCTCTACTACAGCGTGAACTACCGCGCTGATGCCACCAACAAGCCCGCAACAGAGATGGAGCAGCTCATCGCGTTGAGCGAAATCCAGCAATACACCATCAAGCCGCTCCTGCGCACCGTGCCGGGCATCGCCGAGATCAACGAGACCGGCGGCTACGAGAAACAGTTCATCATCCAGCCCAAGCCCGAGACGCTGATGGCGATGAACCTTACGTTCAGCGAACTGGCCGACCTCATCGGGCAGAACGTCGAGAACGCCGGAGGCGGCATCATCAACCGTGGCGGCGAGCAGCTCACCATCCGCGCGGTCAGCCGCGTCCAGACGGTCGAGGACATTGCGAACCTGCCGGTGAAATTCGCCGGCGGCGTCAAGCCGCTGCTCGTCAAGGACGTGGCGGAAGTGAAGCTTGGCACCAAGTTCCGCACCGGCGCGGCCACGCTCGACGGACAGGAAACCGTCATCGGCATCACGATGATGCTCGCGGGTGAGAACAGCCGGGAAGTGGCCGGGCGCGTCAAGAAACGCATCGTTGAAATTCAGACGAAGCTTCCCGACGGCGTGGAAATCCAAATTCAATACGACCGTTCACAACTCATCGGCCGGACCATCGGGACCGTGGAGAAAAACCTCTTCGAAGGCGCAGTGCTGGTGGTCGTAGTGCTCCTCCTGTTGCTCGGCAACTGGCGCGCGGCCCTCATCGTCTCCGCCGCCATCCCGCTCGCGTTCCTCTTTGCGCTCACCGGCATGAGGCAGTTCGGCATCTCCGGCAATTTGATGAGTCTCGGCGCGATTGATTTCGGCCTCATCATTGATGGCGCGGTCGTCATCGTGGAAAATATCGTGCGCCAACTCGGCGTGCGGCAACACCAGCTTGGTCGCGCGCTCACGATCGAGGAACGGACGAAGACCGTGCTCGCCGCCAGCAAGCAGGTGGGTTCGCCGATGTTCTTCGGCGTGGTCATCATCACGGTGGTTTACATCCCCATCCTCGCGCTCACCGGCATCGAGGGGAAGATGTTCCACCCGATGGCGCTCACCGTGATGCTCGCGCTGGGCGGCGCGCTGGTGCTGGCGCTCACACTCATGCCGGCGCTGTGCTCGCTCTGCCTGGGCGGGAAAATCAGCGAGGGCGACAACGCGCTCATCCGTCTCGCCAAGCGCGTTTATGAACCGACGTTGCAGCGCGCCCTCAATCTTCGCTGGCTGGTCGTCGGCTCGGCCCTGGCGCTCTTCGTCGGTTCACTCTGGCTCTTCACGCGGCTGGGCGCGGAGTTCGTGCCCAAGCTTGATGAAGGCTCCATCACCGCCATGCTCTACAAGCCCGTGGGCATGAGCATGGAGGAATCCCTCCGCACCGACATCGAAGTGGAGAAGATGCTTCTCAAGGACTTCCCTGAAATCACCCGCGTCTTCTCGCGCATCGGCACCAGCGCCATCGCCTCCGACCCGATGCCGCCGAACGAAAGTGACGTTTACCTCTTCTACAAGCCGCTCACCGACTGGCCGAAGTCGCCGGGCCGACCGACGACCAAGGCTGAGTTGCGCGAGCAGGTCGAGGCTGCGCTCAAGAAGATCAACCCTGCCTACGACCTGCTTTTCGCCCAGCCCATCGAGATGCGGTTCAACGAAATGCTCGAAGGCACCAAGGCCGAACTGGCCGTCAAGATTTTCGGGAACGACTACGATTTGCTCGAACCGCTCGCCGGACAAATCAAGGGCATCCTCGAAAAGACCCCCGGCGTGGCGGAGGTGGAATACGAAACCGAGGGCCGCACCCCGCAGTTGCAGATGAACATCAAACGCGAGGTGTTGCGCCGGTATAATATTCAGGCTGGCGAGGTGAACAGGGC